>CAYRIP010000009.1:0-11651 GCA_964424395.1 uncultured archaeon
GGGTAGAGGGGGTGGACGGATACATATTGTCGTTGGGCTCACCAGAGGCCGGTGCGGTCGCCGGCGATGCGGTCGGAAGAATCAGGGCCCTTGGAGGTGAGCAGATCTGGCTGCAGAGCAAGGGAGGGCATGATTTCCCCGCGGCCGTGGACCTGGCCAAGAGGCTCGAAGAGGGCGGATTGACAGGGACAGGCGTCATGATACCGGTGACTCGCGGCGAGAATGACATAGGGAGGTGGAGGTTCCAGGTCCCGGGCGGGGTGCGCCTCGGCGTTTCCATCAGGACGCCCGCCATGACGATGGTGGCAGGCTCCTACATGAAGGACGGCCTCATCATGGCCAACATAGAGCTGAAGAGCCTGGTCCAGCTGAGCATGGGGCTCCAGAGGCCAGATAATGAGATACATCCAGCCATACTCGAAATGATTTCCAGGGTGATGGACAGCTGCAGGGATGTCGGGGCTAAGGCCTGCATAAGCATAGATCCCGACTACCTGAACAACGAGAACGTGGAGTCCCTAATCAGGCGTGGCGCCGACTGCCTGTGCGTCGAGCCGACCCTGGTGAACAACCTCAAGGACGTCATCTCACGCGCGGAGAGGAAGATACTGCTAGAGAAGGGGACAGAAAAGGATGATATCGAGGAACGCACTGGGCCGACGCCCCTAGGCGAGAGCTTCCTGCAGGAATCCCCTGCGCCCGGCGAATACGCGCCAGAACCGGAGCAGAACGAAAGCGGCGGCGAAGGATTCTTCAATCCTTCTTCCTTTTCTTCTTGGCCTTGAGCTTCCTCTCGTAGTCGTCGACCCATTTCACGACCTTGTCAGCATCGGATTTCTTGGTCCCGACACCCGACGTGTTCCCGACGCCGACTATTATCACGCTGTCTCCCTTCTTGGTCATGCCAAGGCTCCTTCCGATGGATTCCTTGACGAGCGGAAGGGAATTTATCATGCTCTTCCTCAGAGGCTGGATAGCCTCCTCGGCCGACATCTTGACGACTATGCTGTCTACCGGGAGGTCCTTTCTGACGGCGGCGTTCTCTATGTAGCTCCTCTCGACGCCCGGCCCGCCCATCGCGACGCCCACTCCCTCGGCGATCGACCCGGTCTTCTCGCCCTCAAGCTTGGCGGCGGCGTCGATGGTGATTATCCTTGCTATCTTGTTCTTCTTCATGACATTCTCGACTGCCTTGCCGGGGTATCCTATCCTTCCTCCGGGGCCCCTTGCCCTGAGCAGGAAGGCGTGCCTCCCGTCAATGCTTACCTTTGACATGATTATCCCTTCCTCGATCTCGGTCTGGCGGCTGTCGCCTGACAGGTTCGCGACCACCCACGGCCCGATGCCATCCCCGATGGGCTCTCCTTTCGCGAGGGACTTCGTCCCCTGGTACAGCGCTTTTGCGATCTTCTCTATGAGCGGCAGCTGCATCTGAATGATCATAGCTATCTGGTAGGACTTGGTCTTCTTTATCATCTCGACGTAATGCCTTACTATCTTCGCTATCATGTGCAGCTCTATCCCGCCGGCGAAGCCCATCTGTATGTTCGCCTTCCTCTCATCGTCCATCTGCGGGGCGACCTGCTCTGTGAAATACCTGAACCTCGCCTTCTCGTTCTTGACGAGGTGGTCGACCTTCTTGACGATGCCGTATGGATCCAGGCTGACCGGCTCTATCACGAAGAACTCGAAGAACCGATCGACGCTGTCCTTCACCTTCTTTGTCGGCTTCTTGCTTATCTCGGAGACCAGGAACTTCTTGGATTTGACGGACATGCCCTCAAGCCTCTTGGCGCTCCCCTCCAGCTTCCACATTATCTGGGAGAGCATTATCCTTGGGTAGAACATGAAGAATACCATGAAGAATATCAGCCACACTAGCCACGATACTATGTCCCCGCCCTGGCCGATAAGCTGATTCAGATACATGTCATCACATAAAATTTGTGTTCAACTTTACCTATATTATATGTTATATAAATATATCATATAAGTTTAAAGCGTAGGTTGATAAAGTAACATCGGGGTTGTTGATTAGCATGAAGGGGCTGCTTGAGTGGAAGATACTTGCCGCGATATTCGCCGTCCTAATAGTCGTATCGTCCGCCCTCGTGGGCTCCACAGGATTAAAGGACTTCTTCATGAACTCCACGGGAAGCGTGGGTGACTGGTGGTCCGAGGCCCCCTTCGGATCGTTCTTCTCCACGCCGCAGAAGGGCTCGACGGGTGTTCTGATCAATCTGTTCGCCGACAACATAACATTGGACATGGAGGCTCCGGTCAACATCACCGCGGCAAAATCCAGCATAACCAACTTCAAGGGGTCTGCGATGTTCGATTTCAGGGAGAACTCGACCGAATTCGTCCCAACAGGCTCTGACATCAGGCTGAGAACGGAGCTTGGGCCAACGACGATCAGGGACGTTAGGATATCAAGGCTCGTCCTGACGGACGTCGGCTACACCATTACGAGCGAGAAGACGAACATCACCGCTTCAGGCGACGACATAGAGATACTCGATTTCTTCGGTGACATACACGTGACAGACCATGTGCTGCTTGACGGGAACGTGAGCAAGGTCAAGGACGAGCAGTGGTCCATAAACTGAATCTGGTTCTATTATCTCAGAACAGGGAATCAATCGTCTTCCTTTCTTCTCTCGACCGTCATCTCGATTATCCTTGCGTAGGCCGGCCTCGTTATGAGGATGCCCACGAGGATTCCAACGATCGTCGTGATGACGAATCCCCTGATGAACACGCCGGCAGCGACGAACAGCAGCGGAAGCAGCGCCGCTATCGTGGTGCTCGCTGCGGTGAATATTATGAAGAACGCCTTGCCTATCCTCTCCTTCAGGCTGTAGATCTTCTTTGTGATCTTCTTTCCTCCAATGGTCTCGTCAGCGATGACCACCATCTGGTCGACTCCGACGCCGATCGCTGCTATGATTCCGCCTATGGCCGGCAGGTCTATGTTCCAGCTCATCATGCCGAGCATCGGTATGAGTATGGCGCCGATCCAGGCGGACGTGTCGGATTCCTTCCGCTTCACCCACACAATCGTTATGATTATCAGGTTCACGAAGAGCACGCCCATCCACACCGCGCTGTCGTTCATCGCGGAAATCCCAAGGATTATTACGGCCTCGGAGAGCCCGGTCAGGACGAGCGGTATCCCGATCTTAAAGCTCCTATACCTTATGAAGACTATCACGACAACCATCAGGCCGGCGACCATCGCGGCTACCAAGGCCGATTGTATGAAGTTCGATCCGAGGGTCGGCGATATGATGGATATGGAGCTCGTCTCCATGGTGACCGGCAGGGCACCGGACCTCAGTATCGTCTGGAGCCTGATCTTCTCCGCGGCAGCATCCGCCATCTCCGACCTGGCGCCGTCTATCTGGGGGGTCGGGTACGCCTTCCCTCCAAGGCTCGACGCAATCTTCAGGTTCGACTGCAGGTCGCCGTCAAGGTATAGGTATATGCTGCTGTCCTTCAGGAAGTACTCCCCGCTGTTCAGGTCCATCTGCGTTGGGATGTTCGAAGTGACCTTGGCGAAGCGCTGCGCCCCGTTGCTGGATACCAGTATGGTGAAGTAGAACCTGTAGAAGTCGCCGCTGGGCACTATCCCCGAATGCTGCGGGTCGGTGTACACGAGCTCTATGTCCTCGCCACTGAAGACCGTGCCCATGAAGATGATGCCGTCGTCTGTCCTGTTCCCAACCTCGAAGGATATGTCCTCGAGCACGAAGGTTCCGTTATCGGGCACCGTCTTCCCGTCGACCATGACCGTGCCGTTCCTCACCTCCACGCTGTACCCGTTCTCAAGCAGCTTGACAGTGCCCACTCCGCCATTCAGCTCGACTGGCTTTGATATTATCGCCTCGAATGACCCCTTCGACGCCAAAAGCTCGTCGACCACGCTTGACCCAAGGCCTGTGGCCTCGATCTGCACGTACCAGCCGTCCGGCGACTCCACCGGGAAGAACTTGATCTCCCGCAGTCCGTAGATGTTTATCCTGGTCTGCAGGGTCCCGATGACCTGCTCGATCGTGGACCTCGTCGCGTTCTCCGTGGGCTTCAGTATGATCCTGGTGCCGCCCCTCAGGTCCATCCCGAAGTCGAGGTTGAGCCTCTGCTGGTCCTGGACCTCTATTCCCAGTGTCCCGTTGACCAGGAAGTTCTTCTGCTCGTAATCGACCATCAGCGTTATCGGGCCTGAAAGTCCCATGGTGTGCTTCTCCCAGTCCGCCATGTTGGTGACCTGCTGCCCGTTCACCTCCGATATGAGCATCCCCTGCTTGAGCTGCCCCGATGCCGGCGAGTCCCTCGTGACGTACACTATCTCGACGCCAGTCCTCCTGGGCTTGAGGCCTATGGCCAGGATCGATCCCATCACGACGACCAATAGCAGAAGAACCCTCCAGTACTTGAGCATCATTCAACACCCCTTCTCTCGCAATACCACCTCAGCAGCACAGAGTTGAGCAGCCACGTATTGACTATGTCAACGGAAAGCCCGATGAATATCACGCTCGCTATCTGCACCAGGACCGTGGGAAGCGGTATGATAAGAAGGGCGGTCACCGCCCCGATGCTCGTAAGCGTCATGGTGAGGCCGGTCTTTAGCGCCCTCCTGATGCGTTCGTTGATATCCTGCCCCTCGCCGGATTCCCTGAGCAGCCGGCTGGTCAGCATGATGTCGGTGTCCACCGAGTATCCTATCAGCATAAGCAGCGCGCCAAGCGATGCAAGCGAGAACTCGATGCCCAAAGCCTGCATCATGGCCAGCGTCACGATTATGTCGGACGCGGCGGATATCACTATCGCAAGCGAAGGCACGAAAGTCCTGAAGACCACGAAGGCTATGATGCCCATCAGTATGAATGCTATTATTATTCCATTCTGGGCCTGCGACCAGAAAAGCGATCCGAGGGCCGGGCCAATGTTCTCAAGGGAGAAGTCGATTATCTCAAAACCCCTGTCATCCAGCCTCTCGAGAACAAGCGTGTAGTTTATCGATGCGTCCATCTCTATCGAGGCGCCGTGCTCCCCGAAGCTCCTTATGCTGCGCACGATCACGGATCCGAAATCCGTGGACAGTGCATCCTCCACCTCGCTGACGGAGACCGCTTCGGCAGTCCTTATGTTTAGCAGCGTGCCTCCCCGAAGTTCTATGCTCCTCTTGACCCACTCCCCTGTGGTGTTGTACTGGTTCAGCAGGAATACCGCAGAAACGAGCAGGAGAAGGATCGGGATAACCGCAAGAAGCCTGTAGTCGAATCTCAGCCCGTACACATTGATCTTCTTTGAATCAGCCATGGCAATCGTTCCTTCCCTTTATGCGGAGGATTTTAATATTTTGCGTAAGGGTATTTTAATGCCCATGCTTTTTATTTAAGTATTATGCATGATTTGACGGTGATCGGTGCAGGGCCCGTTGGCTCATATCTGGCTTCGCTGTGCGCAAAGCGTATGAGGGTCCAGGTGATTGAGCGCAAGAAGGTCCCGGGCAACAAGGCCTGCTCGGGCCTTGTGTCCGGCAGGTTCAAGGAGATCCTTCCCAGGCATATCACCCAGACACCGGGCATGATACAGAACTCCGTCAAGGGGGCAAGGATACATTTCCTGGGCGAGGAGGCAGAGCTTCGGAAGAAGGGGACCGCCGCGTATGTCATCGACAGGGACCTGCTTGACAAAAGGCTTGCCGAGCATGCGGGGTCCATGGGATGCGATATGAGATTCGGGACCAGGGCCGGCAGGATATCGGTTATGCCAGGCAGTGTCAGGATAAGCTCGGGGGAGATATCGTTCGAATCCAAGATGGTCGCGGGCTGCGGCGGGGCCAATTCGGTTGCCGCAAGGCACATTGGCGCAAGGCCGCAGGAGCTATTAAACGGCATAATAATGATCACGGATAAGGAGGACCGGTCCGACTACGTCGAGCTGTGGTACAACAGGAAGAAGGCGAAGGGCGGCTTCCTGTGGAGGATACCGAAGGGGAGCCAGACGGAGTATGGCGCAATGGGGACGGATGTCAAATTCCATGATGTCGAAAGGTTCTTTGGTCTCGGGAAGGCGAAGATATCATCTAAGACCGCCGCCCCCATACCCATAGGGCTGGTCAGGACCTATGCCGAAAGGCTGCTCCTTGTGGGCGATTCCGCATGCCAGACCAAGCCATGGTCTGGGGGTGGTGTCACATACGGCCTGCTTGCCGCACAGGCGGCCTCTGGGTCCATCATCAAAGCCGTCTCGAAGGATGACTTCACCGAGGGCGCGCTCTCGGCTTACGAAGACGCATGGAAGAAGTCCCTTTTCAGGGACATACAGGCCGGGCTTGTGCTAAGGGAGCTGTACAGGGACCTCGAGGGCGCCGAGATGTCGAGGATAATTAAGAACATGGGCTCCATGAAGGGGCTGGAGAGCCGCATCGATTTCGACTTCCCCTTCTCAAAACTTCTGGGTGGCTGCTTTGGCGTCTGAGATCATCCCGAACCTGGGGATAGACAGAAGGTCCGGCTACGGGATGCCTGACCTGGTGCGGCTGTTCCTGGCGATAGCCGACAAGCCGTGCGGGAGGACACATCTCATGAAGGAGCTTAGGCTCGGCGAAGCCACTGTCAAGACGATGCTAAAGTTACTCAGGGAGAGGGGTCTGGTCGAGCAAGGCACCAGGGGCGTCTATCCAACCAAGAAAGGCCTGGCAGCGTTCTCATTCTTATCTTCTTTCTCGAATCTGCAGGCAATCGACATACCCGGCTTCTCGGAAGCAGCGGTCGCCCTGGTGGTTGATGGCGCTGCGGGCAGGGTGTCCTCTGGGATCGAGCAGAGGGATGAGGGAGTCAAGCTCGGCGCAAAGATAATAACGATGGTCAAAAAGGACGGCCATCTGATGCTGGCGGGAGTCCCCCAGCACGAGCCGCCGCACAAGGATGCCGTGGAAAGGTCTGTAAAGGCAGGTGACGGTGATGTGGTCATATTGTCAGGTGCGGATTCGATGCTTGATGCCGAGAGGGGAGCCATAGCGGCGGGCCTATCGATCGTGGCATCGAAGAAGGGGTAAGCCGCCCTAACGGCCCCTGCCGTAGCTCATCAGCAGGTTCGGCGGTGTGAAGGGGTTTATCATCATGTCCTGAGGTCCGGAGCCGTTCCCGTTCGCATTATATTGCTGCAGCAGGTTCTTGATCCTGTGGAAGTCGGGGACGCCGCCGCATGAGCCGTCGGTCTCTTCGGCGTATCTCCACTCCACGACATCGCCCTTCTTGAGCTTCTGCTGGTCCACCGCGTTATCGCCGATCGCGCCGTTGAGATAGAACTCGTTGAAGTTCCCGTCGCTCCCCTCCTTGCGATTGTTCAGGGAAGTGAATATCATGGTGCCGAAATCGGAGTCGCGCTCGGCCTTGGCATCCATGCCCGCGTCCATGAACTTCTTCATGGTCGTCTCGTAGACGGTCTCGCCGTCCTTCTCGGCCTCGAACACTATCCGCTGGTAGGTGCGCTGCCCGTTTATCAGCTCGGGCGCCTCATACTCTATGTCCAGGACATTCGCAGAATACTTTATCATCTCGTTTCCTTTCGTCATACCCTCGGAATGCGCCTGCCCAAGGTTTGCGTCGTATTCGACGGCGACGGCCTCGTTCTGCGCCTGGATCATGAGCCCCTGGTCAAGGCTCGCCGTCCCGTCGTCCCGCAGCTTCTTCGCGTGCGACCCAGCGTTCATATCCCGCGAATCCAGCAGGTCCGCATCCAGATCGCTGTTGTAGTGCCTCTCCTTCATCTTCTCTGCGTGTCCCATCTCGAGGCTCGTCGATGGCGCGCTGAACCTGGCGTTGTATTCTGTGCCGGACTCCTCATCGTCCTCGTCGTCCTCGTCGACATACTTGACCGATACGCCCTTTCCCTCGTCCCGGACGAGCGTCTCCTCGAGGTACTGGTACATCTCGTCCATCTCGACGCCTTCCGGCTCATCGAACCTCAGCTTGAATCTGGATAACTTATCCATATCTAATAAATGGGGCTGTTCCTTATAAACACATTGCTAGAAACTCGGGGTTTAATTCCCTGCGCTATTTCAGGGGCCTGAACTTGAACCCGTAAAGGACAAGGCCCGATTTGTTCTGCTCCCTGATCTTCCTGAAGCACGCCTCGACTGGCATGCCGATACCGACTTCCTCGGGCTTGACGTCGACAAGCTGGGAGACCACCCTTGCGCCCTCTTCCAGCTCCACGATAGCGACGACGTATGGGATGTATATCTCGAATCCCGTAGGGGGCGTCCTTACCACGGTGTATGAATATACCTTTCCCTTGCCGCAGAACTTGTGCTCTGTCATCTTCCCCTTCCGCCTGCACTCCGGGCAGATCACCCTTCCTGGGAAGAAATGCCTGCCGCACATCTCGCATCTGGACCCGACGAGGCCATACCGCTCCTTGAACCCCCTCCAGTGGAAGGACACCGCCTTCTCATCCATCATCAAGCCCTCCCCCTGTTCCTTGAAAGGATATGTATGGCGACAGTCGACCCTGAACCGCCGACGTTGTGCGCAAGGGCGGTCTCGGCCCCGCTCACCTGCCTCTTTCCTGCGTCGCTTCTCAGCTGCTCGACCAGCTCGACTATCTGGCCAGCACCCGTTGCGCCGACCGGATGGCCCTTGGCCTTGAGCCCGCCTGAGGTGTTTATCGGTATCTTGCCCCCGATCTGCGTTACCCCTTCCTCGACGGCTTTCCCGCCGAATCCCTTCTTGCAGAAGCCCAGGTCCTCGCAGCTTATGATCTCATTGATCGTGAAGCAGTCATGCACCTCCGCCAGGTCCATGTCCGATGGCTCCATTCCCGCCATCTGGTATGCGAGCCTCGCCGCGTGGATGTTGGCGTTGATCGTGGTTATGTCCCTTCTCATGTACAGGCCAAGGGTGTCGGAAGACTGCACCGAAGCCCTTATGTATATCGGGGTGTCCGTGTATTTCTTCGCCTGGTCTGCAGGAACCAATATGACGCATGCCGCGCCGTCCGCGATCGGGGAGCAGTCCAGCAGCCTCAGCGGATCAGCGACCAGCGGTGATTTCATGACGTCCTCCATGCTTATCTTCCTGTGGTACTGCGCGCACGGGTTGTGCATCGCGTTGGCGTGGTTCTTGATCGCGACGAGAGAGAGCTGCTCCCTAGTCGTCCCGAACTGGTGCATGTGCCTCCTCGCCATCATGGCATAGACGCCGGGAAACGTCAGGCCGAAGTAGGCCTCGTTGTCCCTGTCCATGGCGCCCGCGAGTGCCGTTGTCGCCTGCGACCCGTATACGTCCGTCATCTTCTCCGCCCCGCCGACGGCGACGCAGTCATGCATGCCGGAGGCTATGGCCATGCAGCCTACCCTGAGTGCCACGCTCGAGCTGGCGCATGCGGCCTCGGTCCTTATGGCGGGCTTGGGATTGAGCCCCATGTAGTCAGCGAACAGCGCTCCCGTGTGCTCCTGCCCGACGAACATGCCGCTGGACATGGAGCCTCCCACGATGAGCTCGATATCGTTTCCCGTTATCTTGGCGTCCTTTATCGCACGGACGCCGGCCTCCGTTATTAGGTGCTTCAGGCCTTGGTTCCAGTGCTCACCGTATTTGGTGATCCCGACGCCGATGATCGCTACGTCCCTGTTCGGAGAGTTCATCTCACGACCCCCTTGAGCTTTCTTCTGAACTTGATGTAGTGGGCATAGCCTATGTATTCCTTGATCTCTATCATTTTCTTGACCAAAGGCGCCAGATGCCTCTTATCAGATATGAGGTCCGTCGCCGTGATTGAGAACGAATCTGACCCGGCGCCCGACCCGAAAGAGGTCACCAGTATCCTATCGCCGGGCTTTGCGACATCAAGGACCGACGCCAAACCAAGAAGGCTCGCGGCAGAGTAAGTGTTCCCTATACGGGATACGAGCAACCCCTGCATTATCTTCTCGGTCGGTATCCCCAGCGTTTTTGCGGTCTTCAATGGGAACTTTGGGTTGGGCTGGTGAAAAACGAAATAATCATAGTCCTCGACAGTGGTTCCCGTCTTTTGGAGAAGGCCATTGGTCGCGGATAACACGTGCGTGAAGTACGCGGGCTCGCCTGTGAACCTGCCCCCGTGCCTCGGGTACTCCTCCCCTTCCCTTCGCCAGAAATCCGGCGTGTCCGTGGTGTATGAGTATGTGTCATTGATCTTGGCCACCAAGCCCTTGCTACCGAGGATGAAAGACGCCGCCCCTGAAGCGGCCGTGTATTCCAGCTCGTCCCCCGGCCTTCCCTGGGCGGTGTCGGAACCGGCGACCATCCCGTACTTGATCATGCCGGCTTCTATGAGCCCCATAGCCATCTGCATGCCGGCAGTCCCTGCCTTGCATGCGAATTCGAGGTCAGCCGCAGTGAGGTCGGGGGTTGCATCCAGTGCCTCTGCGACGATGGATGATGTGGACTTCACGACATAGGGATGGGATTCAGAACCCACGTAAAGGGCTCCGATGTCCTTGGGGTTTATCCCAGCCCTCAGGAGGGCGCTCTTGCCGGCTTCCACGGCCATGGTCGCGGTGTCCTCGTCAAGGCTGCACACGGCCTTCTCGCCTATGATAGAGCTTATCCTCTCCTTGTCCGATCCCCAGACTTCGGCTATCGATGATGACTTTATCCTCCACCTGGGGATGTAGGCTCCGTAACCCACGATGCCAACGTTCATAAGACTCACCAACTTCTATTAACGAGAACCGCAATCTATTTAAATGTTGACATCGAGTTCGACAATCGACTTTTTTTTCAAAGTTGCCGATATTGGCCACAAAATCAAAAACAATAAATTGATGCGCCCTGTAAATAAAGTTATGAGAAAGTTCATGTGTATATTGCTTGTTTTCGTCATTGCGGCTGCCGCATCTTCCGGCGCGATCGCCGAGGACACGATCACTACGCCCGGCGAGGGAGAGCCGGCACTGGAGGTAATCACCAACAAGCTCTATTACGCTGCCGGCGACGTAGGGTTCGTGGTGCTGAGGCTGGACACTTACGGAAAGATGGGCAGCGCTGACATGGAGGTCGAGATCCTAAGCCCGAGCGGGAGGATGGTCGGGGGAGACATGCTGTACACAAAGATACCAAAGGAAGTGATCGTGAATCCTAACACCATGCAGACGGCGCAGGTCCTCTACGACGAGAGCATAGAGTACTTCGGCGATGAGAGGACCGCCTTTCGGATAATAGAGTTCGAGATCCCAATGGACATAATGAGCGGGGACTACACGATCACCGGACGGGCGAGCGGGGGCGGCATCGTCCTGGAGGACGAGGCTGTCGTCCACATGGAGGGCCCGGGGGGCTTCCTCAACATGATATTCGTGGTTTATATAGTAATTTTGGCATATAGTGTATATCTCCTAAGGAGGGAATGAGATGTGGTTGTTTGGCCTTGAAGTATCAATTGCCGATGTGCTCACCGTCTTCAGCGGCATAATAGTTCTGTGCATACTCTATCTGGCGTACGAGATATTCAAGCTGAAGAAGATAGAGAAACGTCTGGAGAAGGTCGAGAAGAATTTCGAGCTGGAGGAAAAGGAGCTCGAAAAAGAGGTAAAGAAGCTCGAGAAGAAGAAATGAGCGCCGATATCATACGCATATCGTCGCTTCTCATCG
>CAYRIP010000009.1:11661-14185 GCA_964424395.1 uncultured archaeon
TCTGCAATAAGATTAACACTATGATACCGATAGCTAGTCCCGCTTTAGGCTCCGAGGAAATCAGCGCAGCCGTGAAGGTACTTAAGTCGGGGAACCTCACCATGGGGAAGAGCGTTCACGAGTTCGAGGACAAGTTCTCTTCGTTCATAGGGGCGAAGCACGGGATAGCTTGCTCCTCGGGAACTTCCGCGCTGCAGGTCGGCCTGGAGGCGCTCGGGATAAAGGATGGCGACGAGGTCATAACGACACCGTTCACGTTCATCGCGACCGGGAATGCCATACTATACAACAGGGCTGTCCCTGTCTTCGCGGACATAGACGCCAGGACTTTCAACATTGACCCAGTCAAGATAGAATCCAAGATAACCGAGAAGACCAGGGCGGTCTTGATCGTCCACCTCTACGGGCAGCCTTGCGACATGGAAGGCATCCAGAATATATGCAGGGAGCGCGACCTTCTGCTGATCGAGGACTGCGCGCAGGCGCATGGCGCCGAATACAAGGGAAAGAAGGTCGGATCGTTCGGGGACCTGTCCACGTTCTCGTTCTACGCCACCAAGAACATGGTGACCGGGGAAGGCGGGATGATTCTTACCGACAACGACGCCGTGGCGGAGAAGTCCAAGACCATCATAAACCAGGGCCAGGTGGGCAAATACGACCACGTGCTGATAGGATACAACTACAGGATGATGGACATGCAGGGTGCCATCGGGCTGGTGCAGCTTGGGAAGCTGGCCGGCATGAATTCCAAAAGGGATGGCAATGCACGATTCCTGTCCAAGGAGCTGGGAAAGCTCGACTGGGTCGAGGTGCCTTATGTATCCAAGGGAGTCAAGCATGTCTGGCACCAGTTCACGATCAGGGTGCAGGCGGGGATGAGGGACCGCCTCATGGAATACCTGAACGCAAACGGCATCGGCGCGAGGATATATTACCCCACGCCTGTTCACATGCAGCCGGCGTACAAGTCCCTGGGGTACGAGGAGGGGACATGCGCGATTGCCGAATCCGCATCCAAGCAGGTGATATCACTTCCGGTCCACCCGAAGATCACGAAAGCCGATCTGAATGAGATCGTTGCGGTGATGGGTAAGTTTCGGTGATTGATTATGAAGGTAGGAGTTATCGGTGCAGGCAGCATGGGAAAGAACCATGCGAGGATATACTCAGAGATGCCAGGTGTCGAGCTGAAAGGCATCGTGGACCTAAACGAGAAGGCGGGGAAGGAGGTCGCCAGCAGGTGCGGCTGCAAGCATTACAGGGACCTCAAGGAATTCCTAGACAAGGAGCAGCCTGACGCGGTCTCAATATGCGTCCCCACGTCCCTCCACTACAAGGTGGCAAAGGACGTCATCGAAAGGGGGGTCAATCTTCTTATCGAAAAGCCCATAACGAAGAACCTCAAGCACGCCGAGGAGATCGTGGAGCTCGCCAATAAGGCTGGGGTCAAGCTCGCCGTGGGCCATATAGAGAGGTTCAATCCGGCTGTGCAGCAGCTAAAGAAGCTCATTGACGATGGCAAGCTGGGAAAGATCACGTCGATCCTTGCGCGAAGGGTCGGGCTGTTCCCCCCGAGGATCAAGGACGCGAACGTGATAATAGACATCGCCGTGCATGACATCGACGTCTTCAACTACCTGCTCGGGAAGGATCCCGTCAAGATCAGCGCATCCGCGGGAAAGGCGCTCGTCCACGACAGGGAGGACTACGCCGACATATTCATGAAATACAACGGGACCAACGGACTTATAGAGGTCAACTGGATCACCCCGGTCAAGATCAGGGTTCTGAACGTGACTGGGACAAAGGGCTATGCGGAGCTCAACTACATAACGCAGGACCTCGAGATGCACGAGAGCAACTACAAGAAGACGTTCGACGAGTTCGGTGATTTCGTCGTGCAGTTCGGTGAGCCGAAGAAGAGGCTCATAAAGGTGAAGAAGGAAGAGCCGCTGAAGCTCGAGCTGGAGAACTTCATAGATGCCGTGAAGAACGACAAAGAGCCCCTTGTGAACGGCGTCGAGGGCCTGAACGCCCTCAGGATCGCCACAGAGATTATGGAATGCAGCGTGTGAACCATGACAGGCGCTTTCGTGCACGAGACGGCAACGGCCGAGAAGGGATCGAAGCTGGGCAGCGGGACGAAGGTGTGGCATTACGCCCATGTCAGGGAGGGTGCGGTCCTTGGAAAGAACTGCGTCGTGGGCCACTGCGCTTATGTCGGTGAGGGCGTCAGGGTGGGTGACAACGTCAAGATAGAGAACAAGGTCTCCATCTTCAAGGGCGCGACCATCGAGGATGACGTCTTCATAGGCCCTCATGTGGCATTCACAAACGACCTCAGGCCGAGGGCGCACAACGCGAAATGGGATGTCACGAAGACAATGGTCAAGAAAGGGGCGTCGATCGGCGTCAACTCCACGATAATCTGCGGCGTGACCATCGGAAGCCATTCGATGGTCGGCGGCGGGAGCGTGGTGACGTCTGACGTTCCGGACCACGGACTCGTCTACGGGAATCC
>CAYRIP010000010.1:0-13745 GCA_964424395.1 uncultured archaeon
AGAAGGGGTCAAGCGCCTGCAGCTCGCCGTGCTTGGCCGGTATGCTCCTGGTCCAGAACGTGAACACGACGATCAGTATCAGGCACCAAAACCACCAGTACCTGATGATGAACTTCGGGGTCAGCATCCCCCTTCCCTTCTCTATCACTTCCTCTAATTTCATAGTAACTAATTAAATTCGGTCATGTTATTTAAATTCCCCACCCCGGGATTTCGCTTTTTACCTAAGCGCCGTCAGGGCGTGAGCAGGAACAGCTTCAGGTACAAGAAGAAGCCGTAAAGCAGCAGGAGGGCGATGCCGTCGAACCTTCCCAGCTTGTTCTCGGCCCGCATGAACAGCACCAGAAGCGCCGTCAGAAGCACCATCATGGGGATGCTGTAGACAAGGAGCATGGAATCTACGAATATCGTTCCCACCATGGCGCTCGCGCCAAGGACCATGAGAAGGTTGAAGATGTTGGAGCCTATGATGTTTCCAAGGGCGATCCCCTGGAGCTTCTTGTAGGCGGCGGTAACGCTCGTCGCAAGCTCCGGAAGGGACGTTCCGATGGCTACAAGCGTCAGGCCTATGACAGTCTCGGATATGCTGAAGCTTCGCGCGATGCTCGTGCTAGAGTTTATCAGGAGCTCAGTGCCGATTATCACCCCGGCGCCCCCGATCACGCAGAAGGCCAGGCCCTTCGGGAAGCTCTCCTTTTCTATTATCCTCTCGACTATGCCCTCCTTCAGGGACTTGTCCTTCAGAAGAAAGTACAGATAAAGGAAGAGCATGGACACGAGTATGGCGCCCTTGACGAATGAAAGCCCGTCGTAAATGAATAGCGCAGTGACGACCGTCACGGCAAGCATGATGTACCCCTGCTTAAGCTCGGCCTTCCCCCCGGGTATGCTGGATGTGAGGAACGCCGATATCCCAAGGACAAGGCCGATGTTGGCGATGTTGGAGCCTATGACGTTTCCCATGGCTATCCCAGATGCCCCCCTCGCGACGGACATCACGCTGACGGACAGCTCTGGAAGGGACGTGGTGAAAGCGACGAGCGTAAGGCCTATCACTATGTCAGACACCCCAAGGCTCTTTGCGATCCTCGATGCGTTCTCCGTGAAAAGCGCCGCTCCCTTCAGCAGGATGACCAGCCCAAGGGCGAACAGAAGCATCTCCATGATTAAGTCCATATTAACCAATTGTTTCCTCTGGCTTTTATTTCACCCTGGAATTGATCGTATTGGTGATGAATATCGCGACGAACCACCCCACCGCCCCGAAGATGAGCAGGACGCCCCACTGGGCCAGGTTGAGAGGCACGGTCCCGAAATACACGTTTATGGGGGTGTATACGACCATCAGCTGCAGCACGAGCGAGGCCGCCAGGGCAATGACGAGCAGCCTGTTCTCGAAGAAACCTATCTTCTCCTGGTGCCTGATCACCCCGATCCTTAGGAACTCGTAGAGCACAAAACCCATGAAGAGCGCCGTCCTCGCATCCCCAAGCACAAGATATGAGTTGAAGATGAACACCATGAGGAGGAGCGCGCTCTTCGCAAACCCTATGGATACGATGTTGTACATTGTCTTTTTGTCAAGGATGCCCTCCCCCCTCTTCCTTGGCTTCCTCTCCATGATGTCTGGGGCTGGCGGGTCCACCCCGAGCGCCAGGGCGGGCAGGCCGTCCGTGAGCAGGTTTATCCAGAGTATGTGCACAGGGAGCAGCACCGGCTCGTTCGATGTGAGAAGAAGCGTCCCCATGAAGATGACGAACACCTCCGCGAAGTTGCACGTGAGCAGGTAGTTGACGAACTTCCTTATGTTGTCGAATATCCTGCGCCTCTCCTTAACGGCGTTCTTGATGGTCGCGAAGTTGTCGTCGACGAGGATTATGTCGCTTGCTTCCTTGGCCACCTCAGTCCCCCTCTCCCCCATGGCTATCCCGACGTCGGCCTTCTTTAGGGCGAGGGTGTCGTTCACGCCGTCTCCGGTCATCGCAACCAGATTGTCCCTCTGCAGGACCTTAAGTATCCTCAGCTTGTCAAATGGCGTCGTCCTCGCAAAGACGTTGACCCCCTCCCCAAGCCGCTTGGCCAGCGATTCGTCGCTCATCGCGGCGAGCTCGTTGCCGGATATCCCTCCCTTGCTTCCGAGGCCAACCTCGTTGGCAATGGCCTTTGCCGTCTCCATGTTGTCCCCTGTTATCATGATCACGCGTATCCCGGCAGTCCTGCATTCCTTGATCGCCTGCTTGGCCTCGTCACGCGGGGGGTCGAGCATCGCCGCAAGCCCTGTGAACACGAGGTCCCTTTCGATGTCCTTCTCCGGGATGTCCCGCTTCATCTCCTTGTAGCCGAACGCCAGGACCCTTAGCGCGTGCGCCGAGAACTGGTTGTCCTGCTTTAATATCTTCTGCCTCGTCTCGTTGTCCATCTTATGGACCCTGCCGCCCTTGATCATCTTGGTGCACCTGTCGAGTATCACCTCGGGGGCCCCCTTCACGAATACGAACTTCCTTGCGCCATGCCTGCAGACGACGCTCATCCTCTTCCTCTTCGAGGTGAATGATATCTCGTGGGTCCTCCTGTACATCCTCTCCATCTCGGCCTTGCCGTAGCCATACTTCTCGGAGAACTCGGAGAGCGCAACCTCCGTCTGGTCTCCGATTATCTTCATCTTCCCCTCATCGTCCTTAACCTCGCTCGTATTGTTGCAGAGGGCCGAGGAGAGCATGAGCATCTCCATCCTTTTCGCGTCCCCCTTGTCCATCTCCCTGCAGTCGTACATGACCTCGTCGAACAGGACGCGCGTGACGGACATCCTGTTCTTGGTCAGCGTTCCGGTCTTGTCCGTGCATATGACGTTAACGGAACCTATGGACTCGACGACTGGAAGCCTCCTGATGAGGGCCTTGCTCCTTACCATGTACTTCGCGCCGAACGTCAGGGCAAGCGTCACGACCGCGGGCAGCCCCTCGGGTATTGCGGCAACTGCCAGCGATACGGCGGTAAGGAACGCCGTGTAGAGCCCGTACTTGAAATAGCCCAGGGCGAATATCAGGGCCGCTATCAGCATGACCAGCCAGAATATGCGCCTGCTGAATCCGGCAAGCTCTATCTGGAAGGGGGTCTTCCTCTCCGCTATCTCCTGCATCTTGTCGGCGAGCTTGCCGACCTCGGTGCGCATACCTGTCGAGAGCACGAGCATCGTCCCCCTTCCGGAGATGAGGCTCGTGTTCATGAACGCCATGCCCGACTGCCCCTTCCTTATAGCTCTTGACTCGCCCGTCAGGATCGACTCGTCCAGCATCAGGTCGAATGCCTGTATGATCTTCGCGTCAGCCGGCACGACGTCGCCTCCCTCGACGACTATGACGTCGCCGGGAACGAGCCCTGTCGTGAGTATCTGCCTCTCCTTTCCGTCCCTTATCACCCTGGCATGGGGAGTGGACATCCTCTTCAATGCCTCTATCGCCTTCTCGGCATTCCAGTCCTGGAAGAAGCCAGATATCCCCGACGCGAGGACTATTATCATGATAAGCGTGGTGTCGACGAGGTTCGATTCGGAACCCGGCAGGAAGGAAATCCCTGCGAGCACCAGGGCGGCGCCGACCAGAATGAGTATGAGAGGCGATTTGAACTGCGCGAGGAACAGCCTGAACGGGGACGCCTTCTTCTTCCTCTTTATCTCGTTGTTCCCGTATACCTTCAGCCTCTTGGCGGCGTCATCTTCCGTTAGGCCATCCTTGCCGCTGTCAAGCTTCTTGTATGCGTCGCCGAGTTTCATCTTTTCCCAGTCTCTAGGCATGTGTAATTATTTGGATTGGTCAGTATTAAGTTTTTCACAGAACCAGCACCGTTCCCCCTGACAGGCGCCTTTCCGCCGGCCGGCGGGGATCATCCCTTGAGCTTGAGTATGGCTGCTGCGATATCGCCTTCCTCTTCCAGCGCCTTCCTGGCGGCTTCCTCGTCCACCCCGGCCTTCTCCATGATCATCTGCACGTCCTCGTCCCTGAACTTGGAGCGTGGCTTCTCCTCGACCTCGCCCACGATCTGGAAGGTCTCCTGTCCCATCATGTTGATGTTGGTTACCTGGGGGTTGGAGATCACGATGTCCTTGTCGGCGGTCCTTATGACGACCTCCTCGGCCTCGATGGGCACGGCCTGCATGCCCATCCTCTTCATCGCCTTCTCGATCTGCTTCGGATTGATGTTCATACGAATCACTTGTCCCCCTGTTTTAAATGTTATCTTGTGGCTTGAAAGCCTGTTTTTCAAAATCCAACTTTGATTATATATAACAGGGGATAATCATGTTTATATGATTTTCTGTGCAATCAGATACCGTGAAGTTCTATGGAGTTCCAGGTGCTTGACGTCGACTACGTGCTGGTTAACGAAAAGCCCGTCGTAAGGGTCTTTGGGAAGAACAGTGAAGGCGAGACAGTTTGCGGTTTCTATGAGGGCTTCGCTCCGTATTTCTACGTCACGGGAGACGGCCTCGAGGAAGCCCTGAAGGGGAACCACCAGGCCGTTTCGATAGAGAGGGTCAAGCGCTGCCTCCCCGTTGGATATCAGGAGCCAAGCGATGTCTACAAGATAACCCTTAGGAACCCGGCAAAGACACCGGAGATGCGCGACATGCTAAAGTCGAAGGGCTTCCTCCCCTACGAGGCCGACATACTCTTCAAGTACAGGTGGATGAACGATCTCGGCATCGGTGGCATGAAATGGCTGAAGACCACGGAGAGCAACGGCATCGCCACAACGTCTGTAAGGTCCGACAGGATGGTCCAGATGAAGCATGTCGAGGGCATGGAGAAGGATGAGGACGCGCCGCTTAAGTACCTTGCCCTGGACATAGAGACCGTCAGCGATGAGGAGAACAAGATGCCAGAGGCCGAGAAGGACCCGATAGTGATGATATCGCTCGTCTTCGATCCGGATTACAGGGAGAAGAAGTCCATCATACTGTCCACGAGGGCAGGCGACGGGATCGATGCTTGCAACGACGAGAAGGACATGCTGAAGAAGTTCGTGGAGGTGATCAACGACTACGACCCCGATGTCATCACGGGATTCAACATAAACAACTTCGACATGCCCTACATCATAGACAGGATGAGGAAGAACAACGTCAAGCCGATATTCGGGAGATGCGCATCGAAGTACGTGAGGTACGACAAGTTCGCCAACCGTCACAGGATCACTATCGTGGGAAGGATTATCGCGGATTCGTTCCAGATCGTCAAGGCCGGGTGGAACCTCAAGAGGTACGGCCTGGATTTCGTTTCCAAGGAGCTTTTGAACGAGGAGAAGGGCGACGTGAAGAAGTCCGATATCGGGAAGTACTGGAGGGGGACCCCCGAGCAGTTCCACACTCTCGCCAAATACTGCCGCCAGGACAGCGTGCTGGCCATGAACCTCCTCCTCAAGCTGAAGCTTCTCGACAAGTACGTGGCTCTCTCCAAGATATCAGGCTCGCTCTTAAACGACATCCTGGGAGGGGGCGAGATACAGAGGATAGAGAACTATCTCCTCAGGGAGTTCAACAGCGCCGGATACATCCTGCCATCGAAGATCGACAGGAGCGCTGTGGAGAACGGCAACGGCGACAAGAAGGACTCGCTTAAGGGCGGCTTCGTCCTGGAGCCGAAGCGCGGGCTGCATTCCATGGTCCTTGTGCTCGACTTCAAGTCGATGTACCCAAGCCTCATAAGGACATATAACATCTGCCCCACGACGCTCGTCAACGACGACAGGACCGACGGGGTCATCACGACGCCGCTCGGCGCGAAGTTCGTCGACAAGAAGGTGCGCTACGGGATAATGCC
Organism: uncultured archaeon; assembly: GCA_964424395.1. Taxonomy (GTDB): domain Archaea; phylum Aenigmatarchaeota; class Aenigmatarchaeia; order QMZP01; family JAFGSV01; genus JAFGSV01. The sequence goes on from CAYRIP010000010.1 coordinate 5,820, forward strand.
AAGGATCCTTGAGAACCTCATGGCCGAGAGGGGCAAGGTGAAAAAGCAGATGTCCCAGGCCGACGGGAAGCTCATAGACAGCCTCAACATGAAGCAGCTCGCCCTCAAGGTGATGGCGAACGCCTTCTATGGGTATTTCGGGTATTCGCGGGCCAAGATACACAACATCGCGATAGCTAGCGCCATAACGTCCCTTGGGAGGTACACGATCCAGGAGACCGTAAAGACCATCGAGGGGGAGCACGGGTACGAGGTCGTCTACGGCGATACGGACTCTGTCATGATAAAGGTCCCGACAGAGAGCCTGGACGAGGCCGAGAAGATCGGAAAGGAGATGTCAGCCAAGATCACCGGCAAGCTTCCCGGTATAATGGAGCTGGAGTTCGAGAAGATATTCAAGAGGTTCCTTCCACTGACGAAGAAGAGGTATATGGCGTGGTCCGTCGAGAAGGGAAAGGACGGCGAATGGAAAGAGGATGTCGTCATGAAGGGGATAGAGACCGTCAGGAGGGACTGGTGCGCGCTGACCTCCGAGACCATGCGCCAGATAATAGAGATCATCCTCAAGCACAACGACCTAAAGGAGGCCGTGAAGTACTTCAGGGACGTCGTGAAGAAGCTGCTCGATGGGGAGATATCCATCGACAAGCTCGTTATAACAAAGACCATAACCAAGAAGCCCGAGGCGTACGCCGGTGTCCAGCCGCACGTGGAGGTCATAAAGAAGATGATCGAGAGGAACGTGATGGACCTTCCGGGCGTGGGGGACAGGATAGGGTATGTCATCGTCAAGGGGACGCAACTTCTGTCAAGGAGGGCTGAGGACCCCACATACGTGACGGAGAAGGGTATTAAGATAGATTCGCAGTACTACATCAACAACCAGATGCTACCGCCGCTGGAAAGGATTTTCGGCGCGATCGGCGTCGACAGGGAGGAGCTGCTCGGCATGGGCAAGCAGATGGGCCTTGCCGAGGCGATAAACAACCATAACCACAAGCAGGAGCAGGCCGAGCGTGAACCTGTCGTGGTGAGCGTTAAGGACGTGAACGGCTTCCTCTGCAAGAAATGCAACCGCTCCTACAGAAGGCCTCCCCTGGTCGGAAGGTGTGAATGCGGCGGATCCTTCCTGTTTTCATCGACATCCGGGCCGGCTGACATCGCAAGGATCCGGTAGTTCATTCTGTCACGGTTTCGCATGCCACCTGTTCTGGTAATGTTTCATTGTACTTCACAGTGCTTCGCACGACCCCGCGTGAATCTCCACATGAAATAAGGGGGTTGTTTTGCTGTGGTAAGTCATTTCTTCATGCTACTTTCACACAACGCCGCTTGTTGCCTTTTTTTATACGAAAATCCATGTTTCCAAATGAAATAGGGGGGTAACATGTTAATGTGAACGTGCAAAAGCAGCGCGTTAACATCGTGTTCATCCATGAAGCGCGCGTAAACTTGCAGTCAGCCAAACAAGTGAATGGCATTGCCGGATATCCCCGAGAAATAGAGCATGGTAGGCATCATCAGGAATCCCATGAGATACATCTTCTTCACACCCGCCCTAACGCTGGCCAGCCCCAGCATAGCGCAAAGCGTCGCGATGAGAAGGCCCACGATCCCGCTCAATGCGACCAGCAGAACGACCATCAGCACCAGGACGGATGTGTTCAGCCTCCTGTAGTCCATCGTGTGCATGGAACCTGCCATGCGTCTTCCCAGCCTGAGCGTTATCATGCTGGAGAGGAGGCATGAAGCAAGCGCCACCAGCATTATGAACAAGACATCCTGCAGCGCTATCCTTCCCATGACTTCGGATACCGCCCATGCGGCCCCAGACCTTGCCTTTCCTATCGCCTGGAGGGCTATGAACGTGAAGATTATGTTCGATGTGTTTATGCCGCCCAGGGCTATGAGGAAGTCCCTCTCGTTGCCCCGAAGGGCCCTGCTTGCAAGCACGCCCGCTTGGGCCGATCCGACCCCGGGGAGTATGCCGACAAGCATCCCCGCCAGCCAGCCGGCTATCCCACCTCTCCTCCAGTCATACACTCCCTTCACGTGCTTGGTCTGGGGAGGCAGCCTCGCTGCCTGGGCCATGCTCGTCAATATCACGGGCAGCCCGAAAAGGCCGCTTAGCGCAGGGAACAGCACGGATTCCCCCGGAAGAGCCGACAAGAGGAGAAAGCCCGTTATGCCTGCCGCCACGAAGAAGAGCGCCGAATAAGCCTTCATTCTCCCCCTTTCGTTCAGCAGGAGAAGGACGAGGACAGAGAAGAGGAGGAGATGAATATAGGACCGGGCGTTCGAATAGAGGAATGGTATGAACCAAATAACGAAGGGGAGGGCGACCACGGTGAGCAGCATAACCGTCACGCCTCCGATGACCGTAAGATGAAGTGCCTCATATCCCATACCCTTCATCAGCATCCTGTGGCCGGGAAGCACCGAAAGGCAGCTGTCCGGCTCCGGGGCGCCCAGGAATATGCTCGGTATGAAGTTCACGATGGTGTTCCCGACCGACATGGAGACCACGAGAGCAAGGAAGGGGTATTGGGGTACGCCTTCCGCGGAAATTGCGATTGACGCAAGGACCATCAGGACCGTGTTCGGGTGCAGCCCGGGGACGATGCCTGCCAGTACCCCGAGAGATAGTCCCGCGATGAAGTATAGCGCTGTCTCTATTATCATGCCAACCGGGTTTCCGATTACTAGCACGTCCAAGAGAAGTGATATATGCGGGGTTTCAGACGAATCAACAAAAAGGTTTAACATCTTGCCGGGAAGTCACTTGATCTCGATCTTCCTGGTCCTGAGATCCACAAGCGCCCGGTTCCTCTGGCCGAAGGAAATAAGCGTCACGCCCTTGTAATTGCCAGACCACGGCGCGTTCTCGGAGACTATCCAGAACAAGTCGGGAATCGTTTCCAGCACCCTGTCGCCGCTTGGGACAGAAGAGATGTCGCTTCCGATGTATCTCTTCATCAGCCAGCTAAGCGCTTCCTCCTTGCCGGCCGGGCTGTCTGGCTTGTATATGACCACGGTCATCTTCTTTTCGCCATTCTCAAGGGATATCCATGCGGGGTTGGGTATGCTCTTCTCCGCGCCGCTCTTGTCGATGACCGCATAGGGGCTGATCGTCACGTCGGCGCCTCCAGCGCCTCCTGTTGCATTGCCAATAAGAAGCAGCGTATTGTCCAGGCTGTTCACGGGCCTGTTTACGGGTATGTCGGGGTATACGATCTCCTCGCCGAAGAGCTTTCCTTCCCTCACCCAGCCCCTAACGCCTATGACATCATCGAGCTTTACCATTGCCGTGGCCTTGACCTCGACCTCCCCGGTGCCGTCCTCGAGGACGAACCCCTGGCTCGTATTGTCCTTAACCATCCCGACCACCGACAGCTTGCTGCTGGACATGCCCATGTTGTTTATGGAGACGGCGTCCATCTTCCTGAGAAGCAGCCCCCTTATCCTCTTGAACCTGTCAGCGTTCGCCTCGACGAAATCCTCGGGTGTTATCTCAGGCTTCGCCGAGACCTGCCCGATGCAGCACCTCAGAGACTCTCCCTTGCTCGCGCCCTCCTCCATCACCATGCATGCGCCGCTCCTGATGCTGCCCAGGTATGCGTCGAGCCCGGACTTCTCAATCTTCTCAAGAACATCGGGCGTCGCCATGACGCCAAGGCACAGAAGCTTCTTGACTATGGCTTCCCTATCCATGCTAAATGATTTGTCAGAAATTAATAAAAGCTTCAGGGAACTCCGTGCCGAGGGTCTTTGAGAGGAGCGCGACGATCTTCTGGCCGAGCTGTATGTTTATCTTCCTCGTCCTCCCGTACCTTCCCTTGGACACGACGCTCGCGTTTATGACGCCCAGTATATCAAGCTCGGATATGAGGTCGGAGACGCGCCTCTGTGTCAGCGTCTTTAGCCCGTTCTCCATGGCGAGGCGCTCGTACAGCTCATATACTTCCCCGGTCTGCATGTTCTTCTTCCCCTTCTTGAATAGGCTCAGGACGGCCAGCATGACGAGCTTGGACTGCTTGGGCTGGGCCCTGATGATCTCAATGATCCTGTCCCTGTCGAGCTTCTCCTCGGCGATGTCCACATGGTGCTCGGTCACCCGGCCGCTGTTCCCCCTCTCAGCGAGCTCCGCGGCCACCCTCAGAAGGTCAAGGGCCTTCCTGGCGTCGCCGTGCTCTTGTGCGGCAAGGGCCGCGCACTTGGTCAGGACGGCGAAGTCTATCGCTCCGTCGTTGAAGGCCGTCTTCGTCCTCTCCGAGAGTATGTCCCTCAGCTCGTTCGCATTGTATGGGGGGAATATCATCTCCTCCTCGGACAGGGAGGACCTTATCCTCGGGTCGAGGTTGTCTATGAAGGAGACCTTGTTGGAGATGCCGACTATCGTTATCTTCGACCTTGCCAGGTCCTGGTTGATCCTTGTAAGGTTGTATAGTATGTCGTCGCCCACCTTCTCAAGCAGAGCGTCTATCTCGTCAAGCACGAATATGACATTTCCCCCGTTGCTCTCCAGGAGGTTGTATAGCTCCTTGTATAGCTTGTTTGTCGGCAGTCCCGTGAAGGGAACGTCTTTCCCGAAGAAAGATATGATCTGGGCGAGCAGCCTGTATTCGGTATCCGCGACCTTTCTCATCTTGCAGTTGATGTATATGACCTTCAGCCCGTTGCCCATCCCGCTGGACACCTCCTGAAGAGAGTTGCTGACCTTCCTGATGCACAGGCTCTTTCCGGTGCCTGTCTTGCCGTATATGAAGAGGTTTGATGGCTTCTCCCCCCGAAGGACCGGCCTCAAGATCAGGGCCAGCTCCTGGATCTGCTTCTCCCTGTGCGGTATGTTGTCCGGCGTGAAATCCGAGGAGAGCGTTCCCTTGTTGCTGAAGATTCCTGTCGTGTTGGCATAGCTGCTGAACAGCTCGTGCAAGGATTTCTGTGACATTGCATAACCACCATATTTGTGGAATTATTATTTGCTTAATTACTATAAAAAGGTTTATTTCCTGTGGAGAATATTTTTCTGGTATTTACCTTTTTTCGTGTGGAAAATATCCCACCCCCACGTTTCATGTGGAGATGTAAGAACAGACAAAACAAAAAGCAAGATAAGATATTACTATGTTATATTATAATATATATTATATTATTGTGTTTTGTTGTTTGTTCTATTTTCCAAGGGAAATGGTGGAGGGGGTGTCCGCCCCCCGAAATGGGAACGTTCATGGTTCCAGGCAGGCACTCAAACCCCACAGGAAAAGCACCAACCTTTAAAACACTATCCCGCAATTAATTATATTGGTGTCGCTATGAAATTGCTGGTTATCGCGGACGTGCACGGGAAGTATGAGATGCTTCAGAGCATAATGGATTCGGTCGAGGGCGTCGATTTCGATGCGGTGATCGCGCCAGGCGACTTCACAGACATGTTCGACATACCATCCAACTTCTCCCAGCTCGATGTCGCTGACATAGTCATACAGAAGCTTCTCATCCCAAACAAGCCCCTTTTGTGCGTCCCCGGGAACCACGACCCCTACGAGATACTCGACGTGTTCGATGATTACGGGGTGAACATGCATGGCAAGACCAGGAAGGTCGGCGGGGTCGTGTTCGGTGGTTGGGGCGGGGCCGTGACGCCTTTCAATACCCTGCTGGAGCCGCCAGAGGAGGAGACCAAGGTGGTCCTCACAAGGGTCCTGAGCAAGGTCAGCGGCCAGTGGGTACTCATCGCGCACTCCCCACCGAAGGGGACCACTCTGGACATGGTGAAGCCCAAGGTGCATGTCGGATCCGGCGCCATAAGGGACATTATACTTGACAAGAAGCCGGTGCTTGCGATAACGGCCCACATCCATGAGAACAGCGGTACCGACAAGGTCGGTGATTCAACCATATTCTATCCCGGCCCGGCGTTCGAGGGGCACTATGGTATAGTGGAGATCGGCAAAGGCAAGGTCGATTGCAGCGCCAGAAGGACGAACGTCTGAGATCAGCCAAGCGTCTTCAGCTTCTCGACAAGGCCATCGATGTCCATGTTCTCGCATATGGCCAGGGGGATACCCTCGATGCCTGCGATGTTTCTTGCCACGCTGCTGACCTCTGATACCGGTATGTTATGAAGTATTACCAGCGCCGGCCTGAGGTTCGCTACCTTGATTGCTATCATAGGCCCCTTCCCCGTCGTGATGTTCGTGAATATAAGAGCCCTTCTCGTGGTGACCCCATAAAGCTTGGAGAGCTCAGCGAAGGACAGCTCCGTGATGGCCTTGACGGAATCGATGATGGTGTATCCATAGAGCTCGTCATCGGGCTGACCGGACGGAGCTATGATCTTGGCGCCTATGCACCTGCAGAGTTTATCGATGCCGACGCCCTTCTCGAACTCCCGGATATCTGCTATCGCGGATGATGCGGACCTGCTCTCTGTCATATGGAGGAATCCCTTCAGCACTTCCCCGCCCCTCCTCTCCTCTATGTTCATCAGGGCCTCCACGTACTTCTTTAGGAACAGTATGCCAGGCGAGCGCCTCCTTCCGGACTCATAGTCCGAGATGACGGATGATGTCACGCCAAGCTCATTTGAGAGCTCCTTTTGCGAAACCCTGAAAAGCGCCCGCCATTTCTTGATGGTCTTGCCGGGGTCACCAGACATCGCAATCTCCCCGATGACGTCCTTTGCTAGCCCTGCCTTCTTCAGCGCGAGTTCGTCAACAGCCATATCCATGCTTCGATAATTGTCTATATGATTTAAAACCTTTCTTCGCGGCGGCAAACCATGAAATTGTTTTTAAGCACCCCCTCCCAATTAGAATCATTGGTTTTTATGAGCTACGCCGTGGGAAGAAGATTCGAGCATCTCGTGAAGGATAAGCTGAGGGATGCCGGTTTTGACGCAAGGAGGGTTCCGCTTTCGGGGAGGCAGCGACCAGAAGGAGAGCATGACATACCCAACGCCGACCTGATCGTCGAGGAGAGGTTCTACGGCAAGGCCAAGACGACGAAAGCAAAGAAATACGTATCGTTCCCGGAGAGCGAGATAATGGAGCTTCACAAGGGCGACCAGGACTTCCTCGTCTTCAACTTCAAGAGGACACCGCCCTTTGTCGTCGTGAGGTTCAAGGACTTCCTGGACCTCCTCGGCCTGTGGAAGGAAAAGAAGAAGTGAGAGCCGCCCAGCGGCGCTCTGGTAACATTTATTTAATATGAAAGACAATAATAATAATTCTCGTGTGATGCACTATGAAAGCCGTAAAATGGGTCAAGAGTGACAAGGTGCGCAAAAGGGTCTTCTGGCCTTCTGATGAGATGAAGAAGCGGGCATGGGTATCGGACAAGTCAATATACGCGAAGGCAGCAAAGGACCCGGTCGGCTTCTGGGCGGCCAAGGCAGAGGAAGGACTGGACTGGAAGAAGAAATGGAAGAAGGCGTACGAGGAGAACAAGAAGAAGCCCGGCGTCTTCAAATGGTTCCTTGACGGGAGGATCAACGCTTCCTACAACGCCCTGGACAGGCACATAAAGAGCGGCAAGGGCGGTAAGACCGCGCTCATATGGGTGCCGGAGCTGCCGAACGAGCCAGCCAAGAAGCTGACATACGATGACATCTACAAGGACGTGAACAGGCTTGCAAACGCGCTGCGCGGCCTTGGGGTCAAGAAAGGCGACAGGGTAGGCATATACCTCCCGATGGTCCCTGAGGTCATCACATCGCTTCTGGCGTGCGCAAGGATTGGCGCGATCCACAGCGTCGTATTCTCGGCTTTCAGCGGGGAGTCTCTCAATGACAGGCTCATCGATGCCGAGGCAAAGGTCCTTATAACCGCTGACGGATACTACAGGAGGGGAAAGCCCAAGACGCTCAAGGACAGCGCGGACATCGGCGTCAAGGGAACCAAGGTCAATCACGTGATCGTCGTCAAG
>CAYRIP010000011.1:0-10904 GCA_964424395.1 uncultured archaeon
CAAAATCGTTCGTCTATCCCGGATTCACTAGCTATGATGTGATAAACACGGCACAGAGCATGGCACTGAGGGACCTCGCATATGAGCTGATGATACCTCAGACTGTTGAACTTGGCCGGGGGCTGATCAAAAGGGCAATGGATAACAAAGAGACCATCATGATAGGGAGGACCCATCTGCAGCACGCAGCACCCACCACGGCGGGGCACTGGTTCGTGGAATTGCTAGGCGGGATAACGCCGCCATTGGTAAGATATTACTCATCAACTGTCAATCTGAGGGGCAAGGCCTCCGGTTTTGTCGGCAACAATTCGGCGAGGAGGATGCTGTTCGAAACGGACCCCGATGAGATTGATAGGAAGTTCTTCAAGAAGATCGGATTGAAGCCAGACGACCCGACATGCCAGACCGTTCATCAGCACTGGTATGCGGATTACTTCTCCCAAATCGTCCAGATCTGCGGCGGCATCGCCAAGTTCGCAAACGACGTCAGGAAATACCAGCAGACAGAGGTCGGCGAGATGGCCGAGCAGATGCTTTCGCAGCAGGTCGGATCATCTACCGGGGCGCATAAGAGGAATCCGATCCGCAGCGAAAGGACCGCTGGTGGCTCCTGGAGGCAGTTGTTCGGGCAATACGTCGCTTCCCTTTTCGATCTGCAGACGGATTTCCAGAGGGACCTGAGGGATTCATCGAACAAGAGGGGTTATATGTACAATATGCCCAACATCGCCCATACTATGGCCAGGACAGCTAGCAAGATAGCGACAAACATGACCATAAGGAAAGAAAAGATGGCAGAGAATCTGGCCATGTCCCAAGGCCTGATATGCGCAGAACCACTTCAGGCATACCTGCAGAGATGGTGCGGTTTGAAGGATCATGAGTTTTTCGATGCGCATGAGCATGTTCGGTTGATAACCAACAAGGCCGTAGAGGAAGGCAAATCATTCATAGACCTTGTCCAGGAAGATGCTCTAATCAGCGAAGCCTTGGATGATGCAAGGCCTGAACAGAGGGATATGATCCTAAAACCGGATAAGTACCTAGGCACCTCAATAAGGGATGTTGAGAGGTACACACAACAAGCAGAATCGGCCTTTGAAGCTCTTATTGCCGCTTGAAACGATATAAAATCTCTGCATATTTTATATCTTGAAAATGACAGTGTATTATTATGACTCCCAAAGAGAGGCTCAAGCGCGATTTCAGCTCCAAGCCGGACAGGTACTACAAGGTCAGGCTCTTCGACGAGAAAGGCTTCAAGAGAAGGAAGTGTCCCAAGTGCGGATCATACTTCTGGACGCTCGACCCCGATAGGAGGATATGCCCCAACCCTCCCTGCGAGAACTACAGCTTCATTGGAAAGCCCCAGATCAAGAAGATGGACTACATAGAGACATGGAGGACCATAGAGAGGTTCTTCGTCAAGAACGGCCATGAGTCCGTCCCATCGTATCCCGTCGTCTGCAGGTGGTTTCCCGGGCTATATTTCACTGTGGCCAGCATAGTTGCCTTCCAGAGGAGCATGGCCGGGAAGACCGTCTTCGAGATGCCGGCCGAGAGGATAATAATACCACAAGTCTGCCTGAGGTTCCTGGACACCGAGAACGTGGGCGTCACGGGAAGGCACATGACCAACTTCATCATGATCGGGCAGCATTCCATATTCGAGCGCGAGAACGGCGGCTACAAGGGCTACTGGAAGGACACCTGCGTTGACCTGGATTACCGGCTGCTGACAGAGGCCCTGAAGATGAAGCCAGAGGATGTCACCTTCATGGAGGATGTGTGGGTGGGCCCGAACGCCTTCGGGTATTCCCTTGAGTACTTCACAGCGGGACTCGAGCTGGGCAATGCAGTCTTCACCGAGTTCGTCGGGACCCCGGAGAAATACAGGCAGATGGACTACAAGGTCATAGACATGGGCGCAGGCCTTGAGAGGTTCACCTGGATAAGCCAGGGCACTCCAACAGCTTATGACGCGGTCTACGGGCCTGTCATGAGCAGCCTCAAGAGGAAGTGCGGATATGACACGAAGATGTTCGACCGCTACGCCACCATCGCCGGAGGGCTCAACATAGACGAGGTCCAGGACGTCGCGAAGATGAAGATGCTCATCGCAAAAGAGCTTGGGGTCGGGATGAAGGAGCTGGACAGCAATGTCGACCCGCTGCAGGCATTGTATGCCATCGCGGATCACACGAAGACGCTTTTATATGCCATAACGGATGGAGGCCTCCTCAGCAACGTCGGGGGTGGATATAACCTCAGGATGATATTTCGAAGGGCACTGGGATTCATCGACAAATACGACATGGGACTGGACCTCTTCTCAGTCTGCAAGCAGCACGCAAAGTACCTTAAGCCCTTAAACCCTGCCCTGATGAAGTCCCTTCCCGAGCTGCAGGAGATCCTGGATGTTGAGGAGAGGAGATACACATCCACCAAGGAGAGGGGAAGAAGGATCGTCCACGACATCCTGAAGAAGAAGCAGAAGCTTGACAACAAAAAGCTCGTCCAGCTCTACGAGTCCCAGGGGATAACACCAGAGCTCATCAAGGACGTGGCCGGTGACTCGAAGGAGAAAATCGAGATACCCGCTGACTTCTACAAGGAGATGTCATCAAAGCACATGGATGAGGAGATCAAGGAAGAGAAGCCTCCTTCCATAGATGTCAGCGGCTTGCAGCCAACTAAGCTCCTCTTCTACGAGCGAGAGCTTGACAGGAAGTTTCATGCCAAGGTACTGAAGGTGATAGAGGATAGCGGTTTCTGGGTCATCCTCGACCAGACGCTCTTCTATCCAGAGGGCGGCGGCCAGGACTTCGATTTGGGCAAGCTCAATGGCCAGGATGTGACGGACGTTCAGAAATTCGGGTCGGTGGTCGCCCACAAGGTTGAGAAGCGAGGCATGAAGAAGGGAGATGCGGTGACCGGTGAGATAGACTGGAAGAGGAGATGGCAGCTGGCCCAGCACCACACAGCCGTCCACATAATCAACGGCGCGGCTAGGCGCCTTCTTGGCAATCACATTTGGCAGGCCGGGGCGGGAAAGACCATCGAGAAGGCTCATCTCGACATCACCCACTACGAGGGCCTTAGCATGCAGCAGACCGAGAAGCTCGAGGACATGTCCAATGACATGGTGAAGAAGGCTGTCAAAGTCAAGAAGGCTTTCATGTCAAGAAGCGACGCGGAGAAGAAGCACGGGATGAGGATATACCAGGGAGGGTCAATCCCGGACAAGACCATCCGTATCGTAAATACCCCCGGATGGGACGTCGAGGCCTGCGCCGGAACCCACCTGAGCAACACAAAGGACACGGGAAAGATTGTCATCACGTCAACCGAGAGGATCCAGGACGGCGTGGACAGGATAACCCTCAAGGCGGGGGACGCCGCGAAGGGATACCTCGATTACGCAAAATCGGTAGCATCCAATGTACACAAGACGCTGTCCAAGAACGCCTCGATCAAGTTCTCATCAAGGTTATCCCTGAAGGATGAGTTCAAGACCTTAAGGGACCTGAGGAGATCGGCCGCCGTTCTGGCCGTCTCCATAGAGCAGCTTGTGGGCAGCGTTAAGAAATTCAGCTCCGATCATGAGAGCATGTCCAGAAGGCTTGAGAACGAGCCGGCGAAGGCCAAGGCGGGAGAACCTCAGGCTGCGACCTTCGGTGACCTGAGCTCTGCTGTTAGGTTCATATTCGAATCATGGAAGTCGAAGAAGAAGACGATGGATGCGATGGGCGCCAGGATCGCCGGGAAGAAATCAACGGAGCTTATCGAAAACGCAAAGGACGGGATGATAATAGAGGTTATCGACGCCGACAGAAAGGGCCTCATCAAGACAGCCTCCAGGCTGATTGCCCGGAACCCAAAGCTTACAGTCGTCCTGGTCAACAAGGCCGGCGACCTCGTCGGGATGAGCAAGACCAGGGACATGGACTCGTTCATCAAGCAGATATGCCAGAAGTGCAGGGGCAAGGGCGGCGGCAGGAAGGAGATGGTCCAGGGAAAGATCTCTGACATCGACCGCTTCATGCAGATGAGAAAGAACTGAAATAATTCCCTCGGCATTGGCCTATTATCATCAGATGCTTCTAAGAAGGCATTCCTTGGGCTGGACGAAGCTGTTCTCGCAGAATACGTCGAACAGGTCGGCTGAGCTCACGTTCTCAAGAGGAATGATGTCTCCCGTCGGCGTGACCATCCGATCCATGGTCTGGTTCTCCTCGCTGATCTCGACGACCTGTATGATGACGTTGTCCTTGAAACGGGCGGCGAAGTTCTCATAGGCAGCCTTCCTCTCAACGGTCTCGAACCCGCCCGTGTGCAGGTACTCTATCAGCACCCGGCCCGACCGAAGGATCGTTATCTTCTCCTGCGGTGTCAGAAGCCTCTCGTACACGCTCTCGATCCTGACCTCGTTATTCGTAAGCATAAGGTTCGAGCTGAGCGCCGTCCCCATGACCCAGGTGAGCATCATGAAGCCTATCACGATGGTGAACACGGTCTTCCTGTTGAATTTCATGGTTCTAATTTCCTCCGGAATTTTAAATAGTTTATCACGTTCTCCGCGGTCATGTTCGGGTCCTTGAGCTTAACGAGCTTGGCCTGCAGACCGATAGCCTCCAATTCCACCGGCTGGACGACATCCAGCATCGAATGCATGTAGAGATCGATAGTCCTAGACACCGTCCACTTGTGCATCTTGCTGCGCCTGGCCAGCTCTGAGACCGTCAGGAAGCCCTCCTTCTCCTTCATGGCTTCCTTCAGCGCCTTGAATATCTTCATGATATTCATGTTCGTTATCTTGTAGTGGCTTCTCTTCTTTCCCATGTCAACCATAGCCCCGGGCGGATTTCCTCGCCACCGCACCTGATGCGGAAGCGTTTCGAACCGCCGTCACCGGCTTTCTTCGCTCTCATCGCCTGACTGGCCCGAACCTAGCAGGCATCGAATCTTCAGAGCAGTAGCCCCAAAGGCCGGTATCCTTGGCCAACCCGCTCCTTCGGAGAAGGCTTTGACCGCTAGACTACAGGGCTTCCGATAAATAGATTATCCCCATGATTTTATTTAAACCTTTGAAGGGTGTGAAATGTCTCAGAAGGACATGAATTGCGACCTGGGAGCCGCCTTCTCGGGGTTCTTTGCGTTCCGAAGGGCCTTGCTCCCCTTGTGGGTTATGACGAAGCACTTCTCCCCTATCGGCTCCACGATCTTCACGCAATCCATGGATACGAGCCTCTGAAGCGATGTCGTCACGCCGTCGGTCTCGCTGCCTAGCGCGGCCTTTATCTCTTCTATCTTAGCCAGGAGCTGCCCGTTGAGCATCTCCAGCACCATCATCTCTTTTTCCGTTAACATATTCACTAACCCTTGAAAACCAGCTGTTCTTTTATGTTCTTCATGGTCTCGCGACCAGCCAGGTGCTCCACTATCTTCAAGGCGAACTCCATCGATGTCCCCGGCCCCTGGGAGGTCAGCACGTTGCCCTCAAATAGGACCCGCTCGTTCCTCGGCTTGGGCAGGAGCTTCTCGAGCCCGGGGTAGCATGTCGCCTTGATGTTCGTCAGAATGCCTGCCTCGGCAAGGACCGTTGGCGCGCCGCATATCGCAGCGACGAGCTTTCCGTCCCTGTGGAAATCACCTATGATCTTCTTGACCTTCTGCGATTTGGAGAGGTTCGTGTATCCCGGGGACCCTCCCGGCAGTACGACGGCGTCGTAGTCCTTGTCGACTATGTCCTCGAGCTTGGTGTCAGCGATGACCTTCACGTTCCTGCTTCCCTCGACTATCGTCCCTGGAAGCCCGGCGGTCGTGACCTTGATGCCTGCCCTCCGAAGGACATCCACGACTGTCATGGCCTCTATCTCCTCGAATCCTTCCGCAAGCGGTACCAATACGTTCACTCTATCACCCTCTTTACCTTTCATATGCTGATCATGACTCGGCAATCGCCTTGACGATCTCGGTTCCGAAATCCTTCGCCGATGACGGGCCGTCCGCCGTGATTATCATGTCGTCCCTTACTATGCTCTCGCCCGTGTACTCCGCGCCCCCGGCCTCGAGCCTAGAGGCGAACTCGCCGCCATAGCAAGTCGCCCTCTTGCCGTTCAGTATCCCCGCGTTCGCCAGTATCACGGGGGCTATACAGATCGCGGCTACGGTCTTGCCCGCCTCGTACGCCTGCACTGCGATCTCGATCGCCCTTGCGTCCCCGAAGTATGCCTGTGCGCCGTTCCCTCCTATGAAGACCACGGCGTCGTATTCGGTGGCTTTTACGTCGTCGAGGCCCTTTTCGGCCTTCGCGGTCTTGCCCAGCATGCCCGACACCTCGCCGGGGCTCTTGGAAGCCGTCGTGACGGCCACGCCGCTCTCCTCAAGTACCTTCTTGGTCACGAAATATTCCTCGTCCCGAAAGTTTGAGGGCGCTATAACCATTAGCGACTTCTTCCCTATGACGTTTGGCAGACCCATTCTAAAACCATCCATTGGACATGATTTTGAGATGGTATAAATTTGATAGCACGATATAAATGCTTTAATAACGTTATCCACATAGTTTAAAGTAATCTTTTAAAAGCAATCCCCCATTTAACATAATGGAGTTGATGTAAATGCCAATAATCGGACTAGGATTCAGCGCATTCGAAGCGAGGAAGGAAGGAGGCAGCGTCCAGGAAGAGGTCAAGGTCAACAGCGCTCCGAGGATAGTCGATGTGAAGGAGGTCACGGTGCCCAACCTGTCGAAGAAGGCCATCTCGATCGATTTCGAGTTCATGACCAGGTACGACCCGGATTTCGCCAGCATAACCATCAAGGGGTCCATAATGTACATGGCGGTAAAGAACAAGGCCATACTTGACGAGTGGAAGAAGGACAAGCACCTGCCGGAGAAGGTCTCCCTTGAGGTGCTGAACTACCTGTTCAGGCGATGCCTGCTCAAGGCCTCCCTGCTTGCAGAGGACCTGCAGCTTCCCCCGCCGATGCCGATGCCAAGGATAACGCCTAAGAAGAAGTAGCTATTAAGCTGATTCTAAAGCGGCTCTGACGGGCAGCCCCGGCTACATGGCGCTGTAGCCCCACACCAGGAAGGCTATTATCAGGAATACGACGGACACCAGGACTATTATCGTCTTCATGGAGCCCATGAAGAACTTCACCAGGAAGAAGCCGACCACGCCAAGGATTATAGCCGCAAGGACGATGCCAAGCATCCCGCCGACCGCCGATACGAGGAGGAGGGAAGATAGCAGCCTGCCCACCAGCCCAAGGAGCTCGATGAGGGTGGAGATCGCATTCCCTATTACGAGCTGTATCATATCGAGGATGACGAAAAGCGGGCCCTCAGCCATACTAAATAATTGGCCCCGCTGGTTTATCTGCATTTCTTGCAGGCCCCGCGCCCCGGGGCGTCACAGGAACTTCTGCAGGCTTGACTGCTTCCTGTCGTCGTGCGCGCCCGCAAGCTTGTCCAGGGTCCGCTGGAGCCTGTCCTGGGTGAAGTCGTGCTCTTCGATAAGAATCCTTCTGACAGCCTCCGGGTCGGGTTTCCTCTTCTCGATCTCGACAGGCCTTGAGGGGGGGTCCTTGAAGAATGAGAATATCTGGTCCGCTGGGGTCTTGGACTCCCATTTCACTTGCGAGAGGACTGCTTCGAGCGTCTTCTTCTCCTTCACGAGCGTAAGCGCCTTCTTCGGGCCGTAGCCCCGAACGCCGCCTGGGTTGTAGTCCGTCCCGGTCAGCATCCCTATGATTATCAGCTGGTCGTGGGTTATCCCTAGCCCCGAGAGCATGTCCTCGAGCTCTATCACATGGGGCCTCACTGCAACGTAGGTCTCCTTGCCCGGAAGCTTCCTCTTGCCGGTTACCGTGAGGTTGCGAGCAAGCCTCTTGGCACCGAATAGGAGCGCGTCCCAGTCCTGGGACCCGCAGGCGTAGACCTTCCCGGTCCTGTTCAGGAAAGCCGCCTCGGCCTCCCCCTCGCTGGGCCCGTCGACCCACTGGATGCCCATCGCGTCGAGCAGCCTCTTGGCCTCGTCCAGCATGGAGCCTGTAACCCGCGAGGCCTGCTGCGAATAGAGCCTCACCTTCTCGGCGTCCCCGGACTTGACGGCATCCTGCCATTTCTCACGCGCATCCTCCCTCACCTTATGCCTCGCCAGCTGGACGTTCTTCTTGAAAGCCGGCGCCGGGCCGTCGAAGATGAAGACGGGGGTTATCCCGGCTTCAAGCATCCTCGTCATCCTGTAGAATATGCCTGACAGGTGCGACGTCACCTGGCCCTTGGAGTCCTTCAGTGGCTCGCCCGTGAACCTGTCCCTGATGATGGAAAGGAACTGATAGATGGTGTTGAGCGCGTCTATCGCGACCGTCTTCCCAGCAAGCTCTTCCAGTTCGATGTCCCTGGGGTTCGCTATCTCCCTCAGATTGACGCCCATACCTAATTCTTTTCAATCGTCATTAAAAATGGTTATGCCCCGGCGGTGGCATACTTCAATTTTTCCAGGGGAATGCCCGGCATTTGAATGCTTTTTAATAACTTGATGTCACTGTTCAACCTCTTGACGGTTTTATGGATATGGAACAGGTCGATTTTATGCCCCTTTCCGACCCCCGGACAGATGCTGCTATTGAAATATTGCATTTTTTTCCCTTCTTTCTTGACGTAAAATGGAAAAACCATGCAGGCCTTTGGCCTCAATTCATAAATGGTGCATGCTTTACTTCCATTATCAAAAAACGGGCATGGGCATTTCAATGAAGGAGCTTCCACCTCCTTTCCGATTATTGTGTTGACACCCCTTGCCGCAATGACACGGTTCGAAATATTGCCCATTTTCTTTTCCAGTATCGCAATGTCATCCCTTCCGATTGGCACAATAAATTCTTTGCAGCATATTCCGCATGACTGGCATTCAAAATTAACTTTCCTTTCGCATTTGACATAGCTTGATTCTTTCATGAATTCACCTCTGATCACTGAATGAAGAACATCTCGTCGGGATATATAAAATGACATGGTCATTGAAGGTGTGACGGGGCTGATATGAACGTGTTGCTGATTTCCCGGCCGGTGCATTACGCTTCTTGCCTTCCGCTGCGCCTCTCTATTCGCTGGCCGCGTTGAGCTCCAGCATCTTCATGAACAGCTCGGCGTCGTTTAAATTCCTCTTGGCCTTTTCGAAGTCGCCGTTGTCCACGCTCTTCTTGATCGACGCTATCTGGTACCTGACCTTGTTGTACCACTTCTTCTCCTTGTCGCGAAGGCTCTCGATGTCTATCGCGTCCACCTTGCCCTCGAGGTCCTTGACGACGCCCATGATGCTGTTCATTATCTCCTCGGGGCTTCTCCTTATGGCGCCCACGACCTGCCCTCCCGTCGGCATCCCGACGTCAGGCATCTCGGGAAGCTCCTTTGCCAGGACCTTCCACTTGACTATCACTCCTGACAGCGCAAGGACGACGATAGCACCCAGAAGGGATGCCAGCAGGTAGTTCGCCATGATCCACTGCAGTACGCCCTGGGGCTCGCCCGGACCGGCCGCCCTGATCCTGTCGTAGTACGCCCTGGCCTCTCCGAGAATCGTGATCGCGCCGTCGTAATCCTGCCTTCTCAGCTTCTCCCGGCTGTCGTCAAGCTTGTCCCTGACGAGCTTGTATAGATCCTGCTCGGTCTGGTTGAGCCTGGTAATGTTCAGCATGTCAAGCATCGACTCCAGGTCATCGATCTGCTTCATCAGCGTCTCGATGTATGTCTCTATGATCATCACCTTTGAGCTGACCGTGTCCGTGGCCTGGTCTGAGATGATGTCCAGGGTGTAATCGTAATTGCCCCTCTCCGTCGTCTTCTCGGCGCACACCTCGACCGCAAGCGTGCTCTGCGCTCCGAACGCAAGGGACGTGATGGGATTCTTGGGCCTGATCGTGCAGCAATCGATGTCCTGGGAGACCGTCCGTATGTTGGTCAGGGTCGTGGGACCGCTGTTCTTCACGGTCACGTATACGGTCTTGCACTCGTTTCCCTTCAGCGAGAGCGGAGACAGCGTGAGCGTCATGCCGACCTGGCCGACCTTGTAGCCACCTATCGCGAATATGCTGAATCCCGGGGACGTCGCCCTGTAGTAATAATACCTGTCGTCCTCTGATATCTTGGTCACGGACAGCCTCTTCCATGACCCGCCGGAGAACCTGAACATGCTGACACCGTTTTGGTCCAGCCCGTTCGATTCCACCCAGGTCTTAAGGACCTTGAAGGTTATCGTGACCCTCCTGATTATCCCCTCAGGGAGGTTCGTGGCCGATATGTCGAGGTACCTCCTGACCCTGCCTTCTGACGTAGATATCGGGTCCCCGGCTCCGGAGGGCTTGCCGCTCTCCTTGACGGTCAGCCTCACGTCGCTTGCGAACTGGTCGGCCAGGACCTCTATGTTCTCTATGCTGTGCAGGTCTCCCTTGGCGAAGTCTGCTGATTTCGCGACGTTCGGGGAAATGTCCCCGAGGATCTTGGTCTCGCTTATGATCCCACCGGTATAGCTGGTTCCCCCGCGCGGGCTTGATGGCGGGTTCGTGGGAGGCGGAGTAGCAGAGAGCGTGACGGTGACGTGCCTCAGCTCCTGGTCGGCCAGCGTGTACTGGCCCGTCTCGTTCTGGTAATAGCCGGATCTCGTGACCCTGACGGTCAGGTTCTGCGCGTACGCGGTGGCGTTGACGGCCACCACGGCTATGCCGTCTGATCCCGTTACGTCAGAATTCACAGTGGCCGTGTTGTTGAACCTCACGGCCGCAGTAGCGCCGCTCAGCGGATTGCCTGATGTGAGGACGGTGACGTTGAAGTAGCCGTGCTCCTTAAGGTACAGGTAAAGGTCGAGGTCGTTGTTGTCCCCGCTCGCCGT
>CAYRIP010000011.1:10914-13486 GCA_964424395.1 uncultured archaeon
TGTCGAAGGTCATGTTTATTGTAGTGTAATTGGCTGAAACGACTGTGATGTTATAATTGCCGTCGTACAGGCCGCTGAAGGATATAGTCCCGGTGGCCGTGGTCCCGTTGACGAACTGCCCCGAGGTGTTCTTGGCTACGTCCCCGGTGGAGTTTACAAGGCTCACGGTGACGCTCTCTGAGATTACATCGCCGGTGATGTGGAACAGGTTGACAAGAAGGCTCCTCAGCCTCATCGTGAAGGTGCGGGTGTTGTTGGTCGAAAGGTCGCTTGTGTTGAAAGTCCAGCTCTGGTTGAAGTAGTCATCCGAGACCACGCTGACCATGAAGTTTACGCCGTCTGGCACGTAATCGAACCTGACGTAGTCCGTCTGGCCGAACTTGGCGCCTATCGCGCTCCCGTTGGTGCCCATGACCTGCCACCCGGTAGAGTTCGTGAGGCTCACGTTCACGCCGTAGTCGAGGGTCGATCCGTCCGCGTCCTTCAGATACACGTTCACCGCCCTCTCGGCCATGGTGAAGCTGTATGTGTAGTTGCTGGGTGTGATGCCGCTTGTCTGGAAGACCTGGGTATCGGAGAAGTACATGTTGGATGTGACGTTAATGGTGTACGTGCCGTCAGGCATGTGGGTGAAGTTGAACGCGTCGGCTATACCGGTCACGTTGAGATAAGACCCGTTCAGGCTCTGCACGACTGCCCCCGTGCCGTTCTGAATGCTTATGTTCACGCCCTCCTCGAGGACGCCGCCGGTGCTGTTCCGAACGACGACCTGGATGGTCCTCTCCGTCGTGAAGTCGAACGTCTTGGTGTCGATCCCGATAAGTATGCCGGATGTGTTGAACTGCATCGGGGCCGGGTTGAAGTACCTGTTGGAGCTTGCCGACAGGTTGTACAGGCCGTCGGGGATGAAATCGAACTTCGCGCTGTCCGTGACGCCGTACTCGTCCCCAATGACGGTGCCGTTCGTCCCGTTCACCTGCGAGCCCGTCGAATTGGTGAGGCTGATGTTCACGCCCTCGGTCAGCGGCGAGCCGTAGTAGCGCACCAGGACCGTCAATGACCTCTCCTTGAGCTGGAAGCTCAGGTAGCGGTGGGTGACGGGCGGGTTAATCGGGTCGAAGCCGAAGCTGCCCTCCTTGAGGAAGTACCTCTGCGAGGTCATGTTCACCGTATAGTTGTACGGATAGGAGAGGAGGTGTGTGAATTCGACGATGTTATCATAGCTCGTTGCGTTCTCGGTGACGTTCTGGCCCTTCGCGTCGACGGCCATGAGCCCCCCTATGTATATGGAGACCGTGACGTTCTCCTCTAGGTCTCCCATGGTCTCGTTCGATACGAATATGGTGGCTATCAGTGGGTCGAGACCGGGGATGGTCACCTTGTTGTTGTCGTTATTGAGCGTCACTATGACGGTGCCGTTCCATACGCCGTAGCCCGTCGCGTTAGCGTCGGCCATGTAGCTGTATGTCCTGTTCGGCACGCCGTGGATCTCAAGGATCCCGTTGCTTCCCGTGGTCCCGTTCAGGCTCTCGTTGTATCCGTTGACGGCGACCGTCCCGTTGAATATAAGAGAAATCGTGACGTTCTCCAAGCCGGAGCCCGTGTAGTCCGTGACGTTGAACCTGACGTACACGTCACCGACTATTATGGTCATGTTGTTGGTCGTGTACTCGTCCTCGCCCCCGAAGACACCTATGCTGAAGTTCTCAAGCTGCATCTGAAGGCCCAGGGCGTTTAGCTCGCTCTCGTTGAAGGTGATCGTGTAGTTGTGGGCGGGCAGTATCTCCATGAACTGGGCGAACCCGCTGTTGTCGCTGGTCGTGTTGTAGGTTATGGTGGAATACGTCAGGTTGGTCCCGTTCGGGGTGGAGACGTTGTGCGTCGTGACGTTCGTTATGAAGACAGTGATGTTAGGCAGGGCCGAGGAGTTGTAGTCGATGAGGTTGACCCTCAGCCTCGTCTCATTAAGTATGTAGGCCACGTTGATCGAGATGCCGGCGTCGTTCTCCGATATGTTAACGTAGGTGGCGTTGTCCGAGAGCCTCCGGCCCGCCAGGTAATACACAAGAGCCCTATAACCGCTGAAGTTCAGTGTGTAGTTGTCCATTGGAAGGATCCTGAATACGGCGCTTCCGTTGGTGACGTTCAGGGTCCTTTGTATGCCGCTAGCGTTGGACAGGTAGACCGTCACGTTGTCGACGTCCCCGCCGGTGTCAGACCTGAGCGTGACGTTGATCCTCGTTGACGGGAGGACGACGTTGACCGCGGTCTCGTCGCCCGCCAAGACTGCGACAGACGAGACGTTCTTGCCGTAACCGAGGTGGCTCGCGTTTACCGCGATGTCATAGGTCCCCTCGCCGATGCTCCAGATCCTGGCCAGCCCGCTCTGGTTCGTGGTCCTGATGATGGGACTGAAGCCGACCGCGCTGATCGTGATGTTGACGTTGCCGATGCCGTTGCCCTCGTCATCGAGCACGCTGAACGCCATGCCACCCATCCCGCCCGCGTACAGGTATACGGCTATGTCGCCTTTCGGGCCGGAAAATGGACCGACGACCCTTGAGAGGAATGT
>CAYRIP010000012.1:0-13168 GCA_964424395.1 uncultured archaeon
AAGCCGAGGCACAGCCCGTAGTACGGGATGTCGTGCTCCCTTGCGTACCTGATGCACTCGATCTTGCCTTCGACGCCCCGGGCCCCGAAGCCTCCCGGGACGATGATGCCGTCCAGGCCCTTGAGCTTCTCCTTCACGTTCTTGGCTGTTATCCCGCTGGTCTCCAGCCACCTGACCTTGACCTTGGCTCCCTCGTAGGGAGCCGAGTGCTCAAGCGCCTTCAGTATGGATATGTATGAGTCATGTACCTCGGTGTACTTCCCGGTGATCCCCACCTCGAGGGTCTTGTTCGCCGTTTCTATCCTCTTCGTCAGCTTGAGCCATTCGCTGAACTCCTTGGAGCCGTTGCGCTTGCTCTTCAAGCCCAGAATATCGATCACCGACTTGTCCACCTGCTTTTCCATCAGGTTGAGCGGTATGTGGTATATGCTCTCCACGTTGCTCAGCCCTATCACCCTCTCGACGGGCACATTCGAGTATATGCTTATCTTCTCCTTTATCTTCTCCCTGATAGGCCTGTTGCTCCTGCACACTATCAGGTTGGGCTGGATGCCCAGGCTCATGAGGTTCCTTATGCCGAGCTGGGCAGCCTTGCTCTTCTGCTCCCCTAGCGATTGCGGCTCGATGATGTAAGTGACATTGACGAAGCAGACGTTCTCCTTGCCCTCCTCGTAGGCGAGCTCCCTCATCGCTTCTATGAAGTATGCGTTCTCTATATCGCCGATAGTGCCCCCGACCTCCACCATCACGACGTCGGCATCGGATTCCACTGCGAGCTTCCTCAGGAAGCCCTTGATCTCCCCGGTGACGTGAGGGATGAACTGGACGTCCCGTCCAAGGAACTTGCCGGCCCTCTCCTTGTCTATGAGGTCCTTGAATATCTTGCCGCCGGTCAGGTAGTTGCTCTTCGTCAGGCCGCTCTTTATCATCCTCTCGTACGAGCCGAGGTCCAGGTCGCACTCCGTGCCGTCGTCGAGAACGAACACCTCACCGTGCCTGTAGGGATTTAGCGTCCCCGCGTCGTAGTTGAGGTATCCGTCGAACTTTATGGGCGAGACCTTGAAGCCGTGCAGGGTGGTGAGCAGGCTGCCGAGGCTTGCGCTGAAGGTCCCCTTCCCGACCCCCGACATCACGGAGCCCACGATGATTATGTATTTCGTCTTGCCGACCTGGTAGTTATCGGGTACTGATGTATAGAATTCGTGCTCCGTCGTCTTCTTCGACAAAGTCTTGAAAGTTTTCTTAGTCGGCATAATAAGATATGCGGAAAGGTTATAAAAAGTTATCTGTGAGCCGGCCATGAGCTGAGGATACTAAGCTGCCGCGCCGAACTCGACGCCCGTTTCCAGAAGCCTGTCCTTGAACTTGACCAGCGCCGTCTGTATGTCTTCCATGTTCCTCGCGCCGGTGGCTATGATCTTGCCAGTGCCGAACAGAAGGAAAGCGACCCTGGGCTCCTTGACCCTGTAGACAAGGCCCGGGAAAGACTCCGGCTCGTACTCGGTGTTCTCCATCGCGAAAGCGATGTCCTCAAGGCTCAGCTTCTTCTCAGTAGGGATCTGCGTCGAACCCACGATGTTCTCGACCCTTACGTCGAAATCGGTCGGGACCTTGATCCCGAGCTTCTTTAGGTCCCCTGCGACTATCGTTACGGCCTCCCTGGCGTGCTCCACGCTCCTGGTGCCCGTGCATACGATCTTCCCTGAGGAGAAAATAAGCGTCGCTGCCCTGGGCTCCTTGATCCTGTAGATCACTCCCGGGAACGACTCGGGGGCGTACTCTGCGCCCTCAAGCTTGTTGGATATGACGTCCAGCGGGATCTTCATACCGAAGCTGACAAAAACGACAACGTTCTCGACCTTGACATCGAACTCGCTCATAATAGCACCGTGTAGATTCTTAAGGTGCCGATAGTTTTATAAATGGGAATTCCGGCCCCTTTCCTGTTCAATTCCTAACCGGATTCCTGTATCCTTGCTCAGCAGAAGCTTGAGTCCGGAGCCGGCGAAAGCCATGTACCATACCCCGAAGAGAAGAAGCAGGACGGCCAGCTGCCCGTACTGCCATGAGATGGAATGGACCGTCATCATGGATTCGACCCCGATCGACAATGCCAGCGGGTAGAGGGTGGCGATCCGGAATAGGTTGACGGCGAATATCACGGGAAGGAATACCACCAATCCCTTCAGCTTAGCTCCCATGCCGATCCCCCTGAACACACCGATCATTATGACGAATATCAGCATCTCCACGACGCCCGCGCATTCGGTTATCAGCTCTATCGTGAACGGAAAGCCCGATGGGAGCGTATAATAGAGTATGGAGCCGTGCAGGAGGACTGGCATGCCCATCAGGCTCTGCAGGGAGAACACGATCCAGGCCTCCAGCCCCAGCAGGAGCGATAGGTCGAACAGCGGGAAGAAAGTGTTGAGGAAAACGACATACAATCCCAGAGCGACGACTACGAGGAAGCCGTTCATCACCGACAGGCGGGCTAACCGCCGGAAATCCACGCTCTCGATGCTCTCCATATGTATAATATCATAGGATAGCTGTAAATAGTTGACGTTATTGGTTTTTCTGGCTCTTACCCATGGCAATTCAATCCCACATCCCGATTAACATTTAAGAGCGATTGACAATTCCCTAATATGACCGTATTCCTGGACATCGCTGTGGCGGGGGTCGTCGTCAACGACGGCAAGATACTGATACTTCGGAGATCCAAGTCCAAGAGCCACTACGCCGGCAGCTGGGACTTCCCATGCGAGAGGATGAAGGACGAGGGCTCGCTCTCGGGCAACGTCGTAAGAGGCATAATGGAGGAGTCGGGCCTGATCGTGGAGGTGGTCAGGAGGGGCAGCCCTGTGACCCTCGAGGACGGTGACTGGAGGTTCGTCGTGGTGCCATTCCTATGCAAGACCGAATCAAGGGACGTCAGGATGGACTCGGAGCATGACGACTTCAGATGGGTGTCCATTGAGGAGATGGGCGGCTTCGACATGATACACAACACGGAGGATATCCTTAACGCCCTAGGCCTTAAGAGAAAGGGATGAATTCATTATGAGCAATGCGCTTTTCGTCGGCCGCTTCCAGCCCTTCCACATGGGGCACCTCATGGCCATAGAGGAGATACTCAGGAAGCACGACCACATAATAATCATCATCGGCTCCGCCAAGCAGAAAGACACGCCTGAAAATCCCTTCTCTGTCAATGAGAGGGTAGAGATGCTGAAGAGAAGCCTTGTTGCGAGGGGTATCAAGGGTTTCGAGATCGATTCGCTCGAGGATTTCAATGATGACGTCCTTTGGACATCCGCGATAAAGGGGACCTACAAGTTCGACGCGGTGTATTCCCAGAACCCATGGACGCTGGAGTGCTTCAGGAGGAACGGCGTGAGCGTCAAGAAGCACAGGCTCTATTTCAAGCGCAAGTACAGCGGAGTCGTGATAAGGAAGAGGATAGCTGCCGGGAAGGAATGGAAGGACCTGGTCCCCCCGGAGGTTTATGATTTCATGACCGCGATTAAAGGGGAAGAGCGCATCAGGAAGCTGTCTAAGAAGGAAATCTAATCGCTATGAGGCGAAAATCTATAATCCTATCGCTGATGATGCTTCTAATCACCACCAATCACGCCCAAGCGGCGGGCGTCGAGACGTTCGCCTCGCCTGATTCCAGCTACCCCGCCCTTCTCGATTTCGTAGAGGGAGCGTCCGGCTCCATTTCCCTATCGACATACACCTTCACATCTCCCGAAATCATGGACATGCTTCTTCAGAAACACGGCGAGGGCGTCGGCGTCGATGTCCTGGTGGAGAAGAGCCCCGCGGGCGGCGTTTCCGATACAGAGGCTGCGATCCTTTGCACCCTTGCTGGGAGCGGAATCGCAGTTTCTCTCTACGACGGTCCCGCGAGATACATGCATGCCAAATACATGATCAGGGACGGGTCCTCCGTGCTGGTGACAAGCGAGAACATGGGGCCCACCGGCTTCTTTCCAAGGGGCAACTACGGCAACAGGGGCTGGGGAGCCATAGTGCACGATGTGGCGATAGCTGGCGATCTGTACGGGATATTCGCCGAGGACAAGGAAGCCTCGGTGCCTTTCGTATGCGGTCTTGCGAGCTTCAATATTTCAAGATGGGGCCGCGGTGGCGATTACATGTCTGTCTTCGGAAAGGAGTCATTCAATGATCAGGGAGTGGGCCTCATAGTCTCCCCGGAATCGCTCGATGGGCTGCTGGCCATGATAGAGTCCGCCAACTTCTCCATTGCGGTGCAGCAGTACTATGCGTATCAGCACTGGGGTTCTGTCAAGTATGACACCGTCGATTCCGCTCCCAATCCCCTTCTCGAGGCACTCATCGAGAGAGCGAGGCATGGGATTGCCGTCAGGATACTTCTGGACAGCACGTACTTCAACATGGACGAGGACAAGGGGGTAAGCAACCTGCACACCATGGAATATGTCAACGAGGTAGCCGAGCGCGAGGGTATACCGATCGAGGCGAGGGCCATAGACCTCGATTCGAAGGGCATTGTGAAGGCCCACACCAAGGGAATGGTCATCGATGGCAAGAAAGCCCTCGTATCGAGCATAAACTGGAACGAGAATTCGGTTATGAGCAACAGGGAGGTCGGGGTGGTGATATCAGGAGATGCCGCCGGATACTACGCGAGGGCATTCGAGAATGACTGGTCGGAAGGCGGTGGCGATTTCGGCCTTGGCTTCTTACCGGCCATGGGGTCTCTTGCCCTGCTGGTGATCGTGGTCCTGTATTTCGGCAGGAGGATGCAGCAGAGCTGATGCGGGAGGAGCAATCGATGGCATGGCTATCAGCACTCATTTTTAATTGAGCTAAGACAAATATCAAATAATGTTTGAGTTCTTCGCGCTGCTGTATGAAAGCCCGTACACCTTTGCAGCGGTCGTCATAGCCCTTGTGATCATCCTGTACATCGTTATCAGGCTGGTCCTCTTCGTCTCAAGGAAGAGGCACCCCGGCAAATACATATCGCACATCCTGTGGAAGATGAAGGCCAAGCGGGAGAAGGTGAAGATGACGACCGTCCAGGACGTCTATGCCACTATCATGGAGAGCCTGAGGAAGGAGGGAGTGCTGGGCAAGAACGAGAAGGACGGGTTGCGCTCCAGGAAGAAGGTGCTGGCTGCCCTTCCGGACGGGGAGAAGAGGAACATACTGAAGACGCTCTTCGACCTTTACGAGGCGAAGGAATATGGTAACAGGAGGATATCCAATGAACCGAAGCTCGTTACTGATATCCTTGATCGCTACGCTAATCTTTAGCCAGCCCGCCTTGGCGGCTGAGCCTTCTTACGACATGGTCTATCCCTTCATAGAGGCAACCAACGAGACCATCCTGGCGAGGCCGGTCCTTCACCAGTCATTCCTTGAGTACCTGCAGAACCAGTCCGTCTACCCCGTCATCGGTGAGGATGGCGTGCCGCTCTTCTATTACTCGGGGAACGAGTCCTATGGGTGCACCGGCATCTGCGACAACATAACGATGAATAACTACGTCTTCGGGTCTGAGAGGCTCGATGCGGCTTCCCTTGAGGGCATGGATGTCATCGATGATTCCGTGGTCGTCGGCAACCGGGAGATCGAGGAGTTCATGGACATCATAAACGGCATCAGGTCATCCTTGGCCGACAACCCCGAGGCCCTCGTGGAGTTCGAGAAGCAGCTGCTCGGAGACCAGGAGGACATCCTCACGAGCACTTACTACGAGAACGCGTACGATGACGTCTTCGACTACGCTATCGACGACATCATGAATGACCCCGAACTTTACGATTCCCTGAGAAGGAACGTAAGGTCGCATGACCTCGATGGGGCGGTGGAGGACCTCGAGAGGTACCTCTCCGAGAACTTCGAGATCGATGAGGCTTATGACATATCAAACCTCTACACGGCCCTCGAGAACAAGAAGATCGGCCCTGTGCAGATCGAGGAGTTCATGAAGAACGTCCTTGATGCCATGGCTGAGATGGAGGGCGTGGAGCTGGACACTGAGGACTTCAAGAGATTCTCAGAGCTGCTGAACTCTGACGGGCTGAAGAAAGCCGCCGACAGGGCGTCAGAGATGATGGAGAACAACCCAGAGGCGTTCGAGGAGGTCCTTGATCTTGCGAACGAGGCCCTGGACGACCCGGCGACGATGGAGATGTTTCGGGAGGCCGTGGACAAGCTGTTCGAGAACGCGGACTGGGAATCCGTAAACGAGGTTCTGGACCTCTTCAACAAGCTGGAGAACAAAGAGCAGCTGCTTGAGACCCTGATGGAGGGATTCACGGACCACATGAGGGACATGGTAAAGGAGGGGAAGATCGACGAGATAAAGAGGATGCTGGAGGACCCCCAGATGATGGAGACCATGATGAAGGCGACACAGACGTTCTCCCAGACCGCCCTCGAGATGCTCAGCGACTGGGTGAAGGAGATACCGATAGAATTCGCGTATGTCATCGCCATCGCCGCGACGATAGCAACTTTAATCATGCTCGCCAAAATAAAGATATAGGTTTTCATATGGCTACGGAACTGCTCAAGAAATACAATGAGTACCAGAGGATTATAGGGACCAAGCTGATAGGGTTCTAAGAGATCGCCGAATGCCTTCTCATATCCCTCGTGGTGAAGGGGCACGTCCTTTTGGAAGGCCCCCCGGGCGTTGCCAAGACAATGCTAGCCAAGACGTTCGCGTCCCTGGTGGATGCCAAGTTCAAGAGGATCCAGTTCACGCCAGACCTCTTGCCCACTGACATCATTGGGACGGTCATATACGACCCGGACGCCAAGAAGTTCAGCACGAGGCCGGGGCCGATATTCACTAACATCCTTCTCGCAGACGAGATAAACAGGGCCTCGCCCAAGACACAGGCGGCGCTGCTCGAGGCGATGGAGGAGAGGCAGGTCACCATCGAGGGCAAGACGTACCCCCTCGATGAGCCCTTCATGGTCATAGCGACCGAGAATCCTGTTGAGCAAGAAGGTACCTACCCGCTTCCCGAGGCCCAGCTCGACAGGTTCCTGTTCAAGATAAACATCGACTATCCCTCGAAGGATAACGAGGTCAAGATACTGCAGACAAAGTTCGGCGAGGGGGCCGACGCCGCATTGCCCAAGGTATTCTTCAAGGGCGAGATCACGAGGGCAAACAAGGATCTTGGGAGCATCAAGGTCTCGGACAAGATAATGCGGTTCGTCTCAGACGTCATATCGAACCTTAGGATGAACCCGAGCATAGTGTGGGGGCCGAGCCCGAGGGCGAGCATCTCGGGGATAAACACGGGGAAGGTCATCGCGATGCTCAACGGAAGGGAATACGTGGTCCCAGGCGACGTCCTCAAGCACAGTTCCCATATTCTAGGTCACAGGATAGGCCTCGGGCCCGAGTACGAGCTAGAGGGGCTGACCAAATCCGAGATAGTCGAGAAGTCCTTCGAGAACATCGACGCGGTCTGAGCGCTTCCCCCTGGCAGGATTTGATATGCGAAGGGTAATCTTAAACAGGATAATCAAAAGGACCGCTATCGGGGTTCTATTCGTCCTAGCGTCATATGCTATAACGCTGACGGGGATCCAGAGCCTCATGCTGGACCCGGAGTTCGACATACTGCTACTGGATTTCATCTATGTACTGTTCGTCACTTTCCTTCCGGAGGCCGTGGCATGGACAGGATACGGGATACTCATATCGGTCGCGATACTTCTTGTGAAGTACAAGGTATACCCCGTCCACAGGCTGGAGAGGCACTATCTTGGAATAAAGCGGGGCAGCATGATCAAGTACATCTTCATCTGCGGGGTCATGGTCGTTCTGCTCTTCATCGTCCCTTATGTAGTAAGGCAGCCGCCGCTGACCGGGGAGATCATAGCGGAGATCGACCGGATGAGCATGCAGGCGGGCGCCCAGATATCCTTCATCGGAGGGTACGCAGGCCAGATGCTCGGCGTAATCGTATCCATCCTTGCCGTCATGTTCAACTTCTTCGTGATAAGCCCTCTCTATCCATTCTCTTCCGTAAGGCTTGACGCTTTCCTTGCCGCCATGTTCCTCGCCCCGCTCTTCCTGCATACCATGGTCGTAAGCCTGACAAGAAGGCACGTCAGCGTGAGAAGGAACGTGTCCAAGCACCTGTGCCAGGAAGGGGACAGGCTGGTTCTTAGCACGAGCCTCTCTTCATCATTCCCTGCACCGAACATGTCGATAGGCGCGGCCTCCGTCCCGGGCAACCGGAAATCGAAATGGAAGATGAGGTCGAGAAAGGGCCTCTCGTTCATGTCCGTGGATAACGAGGAGGAGCTCGAGCTGAAGGAGGGCTATTACAACTTCGATATCGTCCCCGTAACCGTGTCCACATTGCCCTTCTTCCGGACGACCGTCTACAAGGTGTGCGACACCAACGCGGACATATCCGTCATCCCGCCGCTCCATTACAAGACGAGGCTCT
The DNA here is from genome assembly GCA_964424395.1 of uncultured archaeon. Lineage (GTDB taxonomy): Archaea > Aenigmatarchaeota > Aenigmatarchaeia > QMZP01 > JAFGSV01 > JAFGSV01. The sequence goes on from CAYRIP010000012.1 coordinate 8,484, forward strand.
ACATAAGGAATCCCAGCGTTGCCAGGGAGACGGATTCCCTCATAAGAAAGCAGCTCGGCTCATCGATGGATTTCGCCGGCATAAGGGAGTACTCCCACGGCGACCCGCTCAGCCGGGTCTGGTGGAAGGGGCTGGCGAAGAGCGGAAAGATGCTGGTCAAGCAGTTCCACTCCTTCTCGGAGGACAGGTGGATGCTGGTGCTTGACATGACCAACCAGAACATGCCCGCCGAAGCGATGAAGGGCATGATGAAGTTCAGCAGGATATTCATAGAGCTCTGCACCAGGAAGGACATATCGACGGGGCTCTCGACGTTCGCCCCAAGCTTCTATTACATAGACTATGAGGTGAACAAGAGGGCGCTGCTCTCAGGCCTGACCAAGGTCACCATGCCTCTCTATGAGATCTCGACCAAGGGCGTGGAGCTAATACTCCAGGATGCCCTGGGGCCGGGGCTTGAGAAGCTCAAGAGGAAGTGCCGTGAGAAGCACATGACCCTATCCATGGTCTACTCCTATTCGGGCCTGGGCAAGCAGCACACGTTCCTCTCCTGGCGGGGGGAGAACATATTCAAGAGCAGCATGAAGAAGTTCTTCACCCAGACGAGGAAGAGCGGAAAGATCGTGCTGCTCACGGACGGGAACCCTAGTAACATGGAGATGTTCAAGAGGTTCAAGGAGATATGCGATAACAGGAGATACCCGTACCTGTTCATACTGACGGAACAGAACAAGGAGACGATAGCCCAGTTCAAGAGGGCGAAGATAAAGCACCTTTACGTGCCTTACGAGAAGCTGGCCACCCCAGGTTTCGTCATGGGCCTGGTCAGCTTCGTATAGGTGTTGATGAAGGGAGGATGAGCGAATGAGAGGGATACCAAGCAGCATAGGAAGGCTGTACGTCCAGTTCCTTATAATCGTAGCCATATCCTTTGTGTTCTCGTTCGCCCTAAACGGCATCTTCTCGATAGACGACCCGGAGATGAGGATAGCCATGTCATCTGTCTTCCTCGCGTTCTTCACGGGAGCCCTTATCCTCCTTGGAAGGATATGACTCTTCACCCCACTGACGGCTTGCCTACACGAGGATATTTATTTCCATAAACCCATTAAGAATCCGGTGATTCTCATGTCGTGGCCCCTATTCTTCAGCGAGAACATGGTGATAGGCGATCCTTGCAGCAGCGTGGCCATATGCTCTTTATGGACGGAGGCAAGGAAGATCAAAGCCGGCAAGGGAAAGTTTTCGGTGATAGGAAACCTCTACTCTGGAAACGGCATCAAGTACCTTGTAAGGAACCTGCTAGCCAACCCCAAGATAAGGTACATCATCTTGTGCGGGAACGACAGGACCGGCAGCGGGGACGATCTATCGAACCTGTTCAAGCACGGCATAGACGAAGATGGCAGGATAAAGGATTCCAATATCATACTTGACCAAAAGCTGACGCCGGATGTCATCGAAAAGGTCAGGGATAACGTGGAGCTTATCGACATGAGAGGCCATGAGGAAGAAGTCGAAAAGAGGATCGATTCTCTGGATGATAGGCAATCTTATTCAGATCCCATCATAATCGAGGAGAGCATTGAGACAGGCGAAGGTCTCGATGTCCGAGACGTTTCGGGCTTCCGTGTTGAGGAGGACGGTATCGGGAAGGCGTGGCTTAAGCTGGTTGACATGGTCATGAAGTTTGGGGAGTGCAAGGAGAGCGAGCACGGCCTGAAGCAGAAGGAGCTTCTTAATATGATGAGCGTGATTGACGGTGATGACAGCGAGATCGCGAAATGGCTGCCGTTTGATGATAAGGAGCTGCAGAAGTACTACGAGACGTTCTTCGGGACGGGCAAGGGAAAGGGCCTGAGCTATACTTACGGGAAAAGGCTTTTTTCGTACATCCAGCCCGGCTCGGAGCCCAAATGGGAAAACGAAGCCAAGGCGACATTCGACCAGATATGGAATGCGATACAGCATCTAAGAAAGACTCCTCATACGAGGAGGGCGGCCGCTTTCACGTGGTATGTCCGCGAGGACAGCATGTCCGAGAACCCGCCTTGCCTGACCCAGATAACATGGAGCATCAAGCACGGCAGGCTTTTTCAGACCGCAGTCTTTAGGTCTCATGACATCTTCGGCGGGTGGCCGATGAACGCTTACGCTCTTCGTGAGCTGCAAAAGAGGATGTGCATGGATGTCAAAGCCAATCTTGGAGCACTGACGATGATATCCAACTCCGCGCACATCTATGAGAACAACTTCGACCAGGCAAGGGATATCATCAAGAAGCATTACCATGGCAAATTGATGCATATGAAGGAGGATGGGCTTGGGTATTTCACGATTAGAATTTCGGGCAAGATGATAGAGGCGAGGCACCACCTTCCCGGCGGCCGGGAGAGCGGCAATGTTTTTACGGGGAGAGATTCTGCAAAGATGTATCGAAGGATACTACATGAGAACCTGGTGAGCCGCCTTGACCACGCGGCGTACCTTGGCCGGGAGCTCGCCAGAGCCGAGCAGGCGATGAAGAGCAAGAAGAAGTTCGTTCAGGATTGATTTCGGAATAGATTTAACGCAGTCGGTTGAATATTTGGATAGGGGATGCAATGGCGGCGATTGATAAGAAGACCGTGAAGAAGGTAGCGGAGGTCGCAAGGCTCAATCTCACCGAAAGCGAGCTGAGCAGGTTCTCTGATGACCTGTCATCGATCCTTGATGCGTTCAAGGCGATCGGGAAGGTTGACACCAGGAAGGCCAGGCCGACCTTTCAGCCGGTCGATGTCAAGAACGTGACCCGCGAAGACACGGTAGAGCCCTCCCTACCGCAGAAAGAAGCCCTCGCGAACGCCGACAACAAGGAAGAGGGGCATTTCAAGGGGCCGAAGGTGGTATGATGGATTCTGAAAAGACGCTTGAGATCGAGGTGAAGTTCAGGATTGACGACCCTGGCAAGATTATCGGGAAGCTTGAGCAGCTTGGAGCCAAGAAGATCGATGAGGGATTCGAAAGGAACATCAAGTTCGATGATGGCAGCGGGCGTTTCAAGGCGGGATTGTTGCTCAGGCTCAGGTCGTATGCCGGTAGGGCTGACATCACCTATAAGAAGAAGCTTCCTTCTGAGAGGTTCATGAAGAGGGAGGAGGTCATACTGAACATCGACAGCTTCGAGAGGGGGAAGAAGATGTTGGAGGCTGTCGGTTTCAAGCCATATTTCAGATACGAGAAGAAGAGGCAGACCTGGGAATACAACGATGTCGGCATACTCGTGGATACTGTGGTCATAGGGAACTTCATAGAGATCGAGGGAACGGAAGAGAAGATAGCCGAGACCGCAGGGAGGCTCGGCCTGGACATGAAGGATGCCGTGCCTATCAGCTATGGCGAGCTGTTCGCAGAGCACTGCAGGTCGAAGGGAATGTCGCTGCAAGACATGGTCTTTCGGGAGGAAGAGAAATGACATATTCAAAGCTCTCGGCCATGCAGTTCATAGATGCCGTCAAGAGCGGGAATGTGAACCTGCGGGAGTTTTACATCGACATGTTCGCTGAGCTCGCAAGGCTCAATGAGAAGCACAACTTCTTGATAACGATCGCGGAGGGAAAGCCTGCGAGCAGGGGAGGAAGGCTCGCCGGCCTGCCCGTTTCCGTCAAGGACTGCATCTGCACCAAGGGTATACAGTCTACCGCCGGAAGCAGGATACTTGAGGGATACGTCCCGCCGTTCGATGCCACATGCGTTGAGAGGATCAAGGGAGAAGGCGCCGAGATCATAGGAAAGACATCCCAGGACGAGTTCGGATTCGGGACCTTCAGCACGAACTGCGGCTATGATGTGCCTACGAACCCGGTCGATCCATCCAGAAGCTGCGGGGGCTCGAGCGGAGGCGCGGCAGGCCTTGTGAAGGCCCTGGACATGCCACACATAGCTCTCGGGCAATCCACCGGGGGATCCATCTCGTGCCCCGCCGCCTTCTGCGGTGTGGTAGGGCTCACGCCCACATATGGGCTCGTGAGCCGGTACGGCCTCATAGATTATGCGAACTCCCTCGACAAGATTGGCCCGATAGGTAAGAGCATCGATGATGTCGCGCTGATGCTCTCTGTGATTGCGGGTCTTGACAACATGGATCAGACGACGATCGAACAGAAGCCTAAGGATTATCTGGGAGCTATTAGCAAAGTTAAGGGTGATCTGAAGGGTGTAAGGATAGGGATACCAAAGGAATATATGGGAGAGGGAGTCGACGCAGATGTCAGGCAAAAAGTCATGGATGGTATCGTTTTGATGGAAGAGCTCGGGGCGAAATCGGCAGATGTGAGCCTTCCGAACACCATGTACAGCATACCCGCTTTCTATCTCATCGCAACCGCCGAGGCGAGCACGAACCTCGCCAGGTTCTGCGGCCTGAGGTATGGCAGGGAAGAGAATATAGAGGGAGAGTTCAACGAGTACTTCTCGAAGGTCAGGAGCAAATACTTCGGCGATGAGGCTAAGAGGAGGATACTTCTTGGAACGTTTGCCAGGATGGCAGGGTTCAGGGACCAGTACTACCTCAAGGCCATGAAGGTCAGGACGATGATAATAAACGATTTCAAGCGTGCCTTCAAGAAATTCGATGTCCTTGCGGCCCCGACGATGCCGTTCATCGCGCCTAAGTTCTCGGAGATCGAGAGGATGACTCCCCTCCA
>CAYRIP010000013.1:0-12828 GCA_964424395.1 uncultured archaeon
CTCGGCAAGGATTTCGTAAGGGTCGTTTCATGCAACACGACCGCTATTTGCAGGACCGTTGGCGCCATAGACAGGAACTTCGAGACGGAGAAGGTCAGGATCGTCCTCATCAGGAGGGGACCGGACCCGTCTAACATAAAGAAGGGCCCTGTCAACGCGATCGTCCCGGACCCTGTCACCGTTCCTTCCCATCACGGTCCCGACGTCAACACTGTCTTGCCTGACCTCAATATAACGACGGTGGCCCTGAAGGTCCCGACGACCCTCATGCACATGCACACGGTCAACGCCAACCTCAAGAACGGCACCAACGAAGGGGAGATCATAGAGCTGCTGAGAAGGACCCCGAGGGTCGTCCTCGTAAAGGCCAGGGAAGGCTTCAAGTCCACGGCCCACATAATGGAATGGGCAAGGGACCTGAACAGGACGAGGTCTGACCTGAACGAGATCCCGGTATGGGAGGAGAGCATCCATGTAAACGACGGTGAGGTCTTCTACATGCAGGCTATCCATCAGGAGAGCGACATCGTCCCTGAGAACGTCGACGCCATCAGGGCGATGCTCGAGCTCGAGACGGACCCGCTGACGAGCATAAAGAAGACCGACGTGGCCATGGGCCTTAGGCCCTGGTGGAAGTACTGACGGGGGCTGATTCTTATGCAAGCGCTGATTCTGGCAGCCGGCAAGGGAGAGAGGCTGCGGCCTCTGACGGAGACGAGGCCAAAGGTTATGCTCCCGATCGCAAACAAGCCCATCCTCCAGCACAACCTGGAGCAGCTCAAGGGCATGGTAGACTCCGCCATCATCGTCGTCGGTTACATGGGTTCTGCGGTAAGGCAGCATTTCGGAGATGAGTTCCATGGCATCAGGCTCAGCTACGTGGAGCAGAAAGAGCAGCTCGGGACAGGCCACGCCGTGATGCAGGCAAAGAGGTCCCTGAGCGGCAGGTTCATCCTAATGATGGGAGACGACCTCTACAGGAAAGCTGACATCAAGGAATGCATTAAAAGCGACCTTGCGATCCTCACCATGCCAGGCGACACAAGGAACTTCGGCGCATGCGTCGCCAAGGGCGGCATGCTTGCCGACATCGTCGAGAAGTCGGAGAAGCCGCCCTCGAACCTTATGAACACAGGCCTCTACGTCCTTGACGAGAGGGTGTTCGGCCAGGAGATGAAGAAGAGCCCGAGGGGCGAGTACGAGATCACTGACGCCGTGAAGGCGCTGGCAGCGAAGGACGGCGTTAGGTGCGTGGAGGGAAGCGGCTGGATGCCGGTGGGATATCCGTGGAAGATGCTTGAGGCCAGCGAAGCCATCCTAAATGAGACAGGCCCGCAGATACACCCGGAGGCCTCCATAAGCGAGAAGGCCGTGATAGAGGGACCTGTTGCCATAGGCAAGGGCGCCAAGCTAAAGAACTGCGTCATAAGGGCGTACTCGTGCATCGGCGAAGGCGCGGTCATAGGGAACTTCGTCGAGATCAAGGGCTCCATCATAATGAGCGGGACGAAGGTCCCGCATCTCTCATACATCGGCGATTCCGTCATAGGGTCTGGGTGCAACTTCGGCGCCGGGACGAAGGTCGCGAACCTTCGGTTCGATGACAGGACCGTGAAGATGAGGATCAGGGGTAAGGTCGCCGACTCGGGCAGGCGCAAGATGGGATGCATCATGGGGGACAACGTCAAGACTGGCATCAACGCTTCCATAATGCCCGGTGCCATGATCCCGTCCGGTACCAATGTCAAGCCTGGTGTGGTCTTAAGATGATAACCGCTGTAATATTCGATTACGGGGGGACGATGACGGCCAGGTTCGAGAGCGAATACGTTCTGATCGCCAGGTTCTTTTCGGTCAATCCAAAAGAGGCGAGGGAGAAGACGCAGGAGAGCATCCACTCCTTCCAGATGGGAAAGATGAACGAAGATGAGTTCCTGCTCTTCCTCCGCAAGGCCTTCGGCTACAAAAGAGCGATAGGATCGCTTGAGGATATCTTCGGCAGCTCGCTGGTTTACACCGAGCCCAACAAGGACATGGTGTCCATCGTGAAGAGGCTGAAGGAGGGCGGATATATGACGGCCCTTCTTTCGAACGTGATTCAGCGCCACGTCGACTTCAATAGAAAAAGGGGAAATTACGATCATTTCTCGCCCGTCATCCTTTCATGCGAGGCGGGGATGAGGAAGCCCGAGAAGGGCATATATGAGCTTACCCTCGGCAAGATGGGGAAGCGGCCTGGGGAATGCGTGTTCATAGACGACCTGCCGAAATACATTGCCACCGCAAGAGGGCTCGGGATTAAGACCATCCTCTTCGAATCGCCAGGGCAGGTCAGGGAAGAGCTGCTGGCGCTTGGGGTCAGGATTTAACAAATATAAACCTTGACGGACAACACAATTATATGGCTGATGCATTGACAGGCCTCAACGATTTTCTTGGCAACCTGCAGCTTGACTTCGGGAATCCCATCGGGATGGCGACCAACCTCATACTGTCCACGATCGTCGGGGGCATAGTCATTCTTATCGTCGTCGAGATACTGGCGAAGAAGTTCTCAGAAGAGGTCAACCCAATGCATGCTTTCATGCTAGCGCTTTCGGTGAACATCATAAACATCCCCATCGTCATGGGGCTGCTTTACAATGTGCTGTCATACATACCGCTGATGGGCCTGGTCGCCGGATTCCTCCCGCTGATCATCTGGCTGGCCCTTACGAAGCTCTTCTTCAGGGACATGAGCATCATGCCGGTGCTGATAATTGCAGTTCTCGGGTATCTGCTGAGCATGTTCGTGATTCCAATTCTGGTCAACATCGTCGCGGGCTTCATCCCCTTCTGACGGATGGCGTTTTCTTAAAAATTTCATAAAAAAGCATATAAAGGCGGACGATATCTATAATTCCCCATGTTACAGGGGGATGACCGAAAGCTTTATAAATACAAGCATTTAACTATCGTAAAGTAACAAATGTGATTTTATGCGAATAGACACGAAAGGTAAGATGTTTGCTTTGGTATCAGCAATAGGAATACCTCTAGTCATAGGCGGGACATATATCAAGAATTATGCGAAAGCCTACTGTGCTGCATTGTCACGTTACAGGACGGCCAAATTGATGCCATACAACGTCCCATCCGATGGGAGCGTGAGCCTGACCGACATCGGGAAGGCGGAGGGCATAGAGGATAATGCCGAATTGTCCGCCTTCAGGACGATCGCCTCCGAGAAAATGTTCGGTGAAGGGTCACATGTAATGGAACCGGATTCCCAGGGAAATGTGACGGTGATTGGCACAGCATACGCCCCTGACATTGGTGGAGAATATACCTGCCCGATAACGATACCGTTCAAAGATTGGGCCGGCGGCCTGCCAAAGGGGAAGAAGGTGTGGTTGCCTGACATCAACGGGGATGAGCGGGTCGGTCCCTCCTCAGATTACAGGAATGGAAGAAAAAGCGATATCATGGCCAAGACCAGAAGCGATGTGAAATCCCTGAGGAATCAGGGAGTCCTTAGGTGAATCGAAAGGCTTTCAGCCCGTTTCTTCGACCACCAGAAAGCCGCTGTTCGTCTTGTCGTCCCATTCTATCCTCTTTTCATCCACTTTCATGGGTTTCTTGAACATGGGGCAGTCAATGACCAAGGTCTCGAACTCTCCGCCCTCGCCCCCTATATGGAACCTGTGCTTATCGCTCAGCTTCTTGAGGTCCTTGAGATTCTCTTCGTCAACTACCCTGCCCAGCCACCGCTTTCCCAGCCCGTCGCAGGCCACGGCCGTTATCATCACCCTGAAGCCTTTGTCGAGGCAGAAGCTCCACATCTCGAGCGGATCCCTGTGCCACAGCGGGGCGTGCGATTTGAGGCCGAGTCTGCCGCATATGGCGTCAACCCTGCTTTTCTGGTATTCGCTCGCCACAGCGCCGCTCACGACGCTGTCCACGTCCTTCTGAATGGATGCCAATGCCAGTTCCAGGTCCCCGAGCTCGATCTCCTTCTCCCCCCTTGTCGTCCTCGTGACAATGGGTATCCCCATCAGCTTGGCCTGGACCTTGGTGAGCCCTATGTTCGGGTGATGGAACATGTAGGATTCCTGGCTCTTGGGCAGCATGGACACGAGGTATCTGATATCGGATCCGGACTGCCTCGCCTCGTAAGCTGCCAGAGTGGAGTCCTTTCCCCCGGAGAATAGAACTGCGGCCCTCATAAGATAATCCTACCTGGAATAAATATATTTCAAAGCCCAAAGAAACCGAAATGGCGAGGAGAAAGCCTAAAGACCGTGCGAGTACCTTCTGTTTATGGGCGCAAGGGAGATCGGGGTGGTTGATCCTCTGGGCAAACCAGATCCATAGCTGGGAACACCGTATCGATGGACCGCTGCTCTGCTCGCGTTGTGTATGGCCATAGCCTGTTTGCATTGGCTGCCTCTGGTCAAGATCGACTGGGGAGAATCCCTCCCGGTATGCGATATGGGTGTCATATTCATATTATTCACCTTTTTACCTTCTGTCAAATATTTTCCACTTATCCCATTTAAGCGTTTTCCGCTTTCCATGGAAGGATTTGCGAAGCGATAATCCTAGCTTTCCTCATGAGATAATGTGAGCAACTTTTATAAGCATTATCGCTGGCTGAATCTGCGGCATCTGAACACATTTTGGGCATTAGAGCCAGATTCGACTGGCACAGGCGCAAAAGACGTTCCGTAGGGGGGTTGTGTGCCGTATTCTGCAGACATATTCGATTTTCCCTGCGCGGCAAGGTGGATGACTTTGCCCGCGGTTCCCGATGGGCCATAAGCGCTGCCTACCCGCGAATTCTCCCTGGTGAAATCCTTCCTGCTCATTACACATGATTGTCACGAACCCTTTATAAAATTTACCCCCACATGGTGGGTAAAGTGTCCATTTACCTATTTGAAGACATGCAGGTCGATGCATATCTTCCAGATCCTCGGGCCATAAGGCAGAACGCGCTGCATGTTGGCGATCTTCACGGTGCACTTCGCCTTCTTTGCCTCTTTCTGTATGATCTTCAGCGCCTCGGAATACAGGTCGTCTTCCCTGTCCCAGTAATAGAAGTGTATCATGCCGCCGCTCTTTATGCATTTGAAGGCGACGTCCAGGTACTCATGGGCCCCCTTTGGAAGCGGCATGACGATCCGGTCGAAGCGCTCCTTCAGCTCAGGGCAGACCTTCCTGACATCCCCGCAGACAGGCTCTACCTTGGGCTGCACCCTGTTTATCCTCACGTTCTCCACGGCGTAATCGTGCGCCTTTGGGTTGATCTCGACCGCGTATACCTTCCCGACATTGGGCTGCGACTTGGCGATCACGATAGCGTATGGGCCCACGCCGCTGAACATCACAAGCACCTTCTCCTTCGGCCTGACCTGGGATGCTATCCTCAGCCTCTCGGTTCCCTCCCTCACGGAGAAATAGGCATCCTGCACGTCAAGCCTGAACCTGCACCCGGATTCCTTATGCTCCGTCTTGGTGTCGCTTCCGAGAAGGACCTCCAGGGAGCGGAGCCGAAACTTCCCGTCCCTCTCGCCCAGCTTGTTGCATACGGTCTTCGTCCTCGGATGGAGCCGCTTCAGCGCCTTAGCGATGGCCGATTTCTTCCTTGACAGCCCGGGCGGTATCTCTATTATGGCGATATCCCCGACCATATCGAAAGCCCTCGGCAGCATTGCCAGCTCCTTCTCCGTGAGCTTTCCGCTGAGGGCGTCCTTGAGCTTCATTCCCGGGACCTCCCTACCCTGTCAAGCATCTGGTTCAGCATCCTGTCAGCGAGCTGTATGCGGCTGTCTTCCCTCCTGACATGCTCGTAGCTGACCTTACCGAAGCTTCCCTCAGCTTCCTTGACCAGCTTGTAAATCTCAAAAAGATGGGCCTTCTTTACCCTGTAGCTGCCGCTGAGCTGGCTCGCCACCAGCTTGCTGTCAAGGACGCAGTTGACAGAATCAGCCTTGTATCTCTTTGCTATCACAAGCGCCCTCAGGACCGCCCTGTATTCGGCCACGTTGTTGGTCGCTATGCCTATGTACTCGCTGTGGCTCGTAAGAAGCTTCCCCTTGTCATCTGTTATCAGCAATGCTATGGCGGCGGGGCCCGGGTTTCCCCTCGATCCACCGTCCGTATAGATCTTCAGGCCGCTCATGGTCAACAGCATTTAACATTTGATTTGATATTTTATATGTGGTTGGATGGGAATTAAAATCGCATTCATCATTATCGTCATAGTGGCCGCGATAGGCTCATCCGCCGTGATGTTCTCAGGGGTCATCAAGGAGCGGGTGCCCGGCGGGTTCGTGAAAGCCGTTTACGGCGCCGTTCCCCTCACCGAGGACAGCGAAGCGGACTTGACAGAGCTCTTCCGGCTCATCGATGCCAGCGGAAGCGACACCTACAACTGCCTCGTCAGGAGGCCGGCCGAGGACATTGAGCGCCTTAAGGCGATCCTGCCGATAGCAAGGGAAAAGGGCGTCGCCGTCTGGGCCACGATCGCCCCGCCCAGCGAGATATCCCCCGATAAGAGAAACGACATGGAATACGTCGATTACATAGGATGGGCAAGGAAGTTCGCCCGTCTTTCGCTCGAGCACGATAACCTGGAGGCATGGAGCATCGACAACGTCCTGGTCGATCACCAGTTCTTCACCGAAGGCTACCTCGAAGAGATAGTCAGCGCCGCCAGGGAGATAAACCCCGAGCTGAAGTTCATCCCCGTCGTGTACTACCCAAACGTCATGGCGCCGCAGTTCGAAGGGAGGAGCCGGCACTTCGACGGCATACAGTTCTATTACACCAACTTCCCGAAGGGGGATTCGGACGAGTCCGCTGTGCTGCTCCCGCAGCTCGAGGAGATTAAAAAGAGGTTCGACAAGCCAGTCATACTGGGCATCTACGCGAGCCCGTGGTCGAGGGACATCCCGACCAGCCCCGCCTATGTCGGGCAGCTCATGAGACTGGCCAGGGATAACGCGGACGGCGTCATGATCTACACCATCCAGCAGGAAGGGGAGAAACTGGCTGTCATTAAAAAGCTTTTCAGCGAATAGGATATTAGGGATTGATATGCTCGAGATGGAATTCGACGGTAATGAGGGGATATTCGCCACCGGTGAGGACGCCGACAAGCTCCGGGGAAACCACTTCGGCGAGTTTCGGGACGGCAAGCTCTGGCTCAAGCCCGAGGAGGCGCTGTACCTGATTGACCTGCAGAACGGCGTTGTCAGGCATAAGAACAGGTCCATGGGATTCGAGGACGTCGTGAGAGAATTCGCCGGGAAGGAGCCCAGGCTGATGATCCGGTACAACGCCTTCAGGGACTGGAGGGACAGGGGCCTCATAATGAAGAGGGCCTCCGATGCCACCAAGGGCGTCAAGAGGAGCAGCCGCTCGAAGAGGTATCCCAGCCGGAAGATGAATCTCGGCAGGATCGATGCGCAGCTCAGCTGGGACCCCGGCTCCGCCATGGGCGTGCTCGAGGACGCCAAGACCAGCCGGTTGCTGTTCGAGGACTGGTGGCTCGGCCAGATCGGGGTATACAAGCAGGAGAGGGGAAGCGTGCTCAAGCTCAACTTCTTCGAGGTGGTCCTGCTCTCCAAGCACTTCGGCCTCAAGGTTTTCGACTCGGGCCAACACAAGGCCGTGACGGCTAAGAATATCATGGATGACATGTCGAAGACGAGGGAGTTCGCAAGGACCATGTACAAGGCCTACGAGGACTGGAGGATGAAGGGCTACATAGTCAAGACGGGCTTCAAGTTCGGGACGCATTTCAGGATATACTTCCCAGGGGCATCTCCCGTGAAGGAGTCCAGGGACGGCAAGTGGATCCACTCCAAGCACGTCCTGCACATATTCCCCAAGGAGGAGAAGATGCTCATATCGGAGTGGGCGAGGGCCGTGAGGGTCGCGCACGGGGTCAAGAAGACCTTCATACTCGGGATACCCAAGCTGGCTCAGAAGGACTATGTCGATTACCCAGCGGATTTCGTCGCCTTCAGGAGGAGGAAGAAGGGGAAGTCCTGGGTCAGGGAGACCCCAAAGGACGGCCCGAGATACCTCGTGGCCGCAGTGAGCGAGGAGGAGCACATCGGCGGTGTGGAGCTCGCTTCGCTGCTTCACAAGTCTGAGAGCATGAACCTCGAACTCATTCTCTCCATAACAGACAGGGAGACGGCGATCACTTATTACGCCCTGAATAAGATAGACCTGCAGGGAGCCAAGTACGACTACTACGAGATCGAGTGGATGAGGCCTTAGGCCCGAAACGGACCGCGGATGATCATATGGTTGTCATAAAGGAGCCCAAGACTGCTGAAGAGCTGACCTACTATTACGATCTGAGGTACAGGATACTGAGAAAGCCCTGGAACCAGCCCAAGGGCTCAGAGAAGGACGAGCGCGAGAGCGTGTCCGTGCATGTAATGGCGATGGACGGCGAATCGGTCGTCGGGGTAGGTCGGCTTCACCTCAACACCGACGAGGAGAGCCAGGTAAGGTACATGGGCGTCGACGACGGGCACCAGGGCAGGGGCATAGGCAGCAAGATTCTAAGAAAGCTTGAGGGTGAGGCCCTCCGGATGAAGGCGAAATCCATAGTCCTCGACGCGAGGCAGAGCTCGGTCCCCTTCTACAAGAAGCACGGATACAAGGTCGTCGGGATTTCCCACACGCTTTTTGGCAAGATAGCGCATCTTCGGATGAAAAAGGTCCTGAAGTAGGGTCTTCAGAATCCTTCCTCGTCGCTGTCTATCTGGTATTTCCCCTTCTCGCTGTACTGCGTGGATATCTGGTATGTGACCCGCGACTTGTAGGCGCTCGTGCTCTCATCTTCCTCGGCCAGGTTAAGGTCGTACTTCCTGACAGCCTTGTCATCTTTCTCACCATCGCTGCCTACATGCTTCATGACCAGCTCGAATGTCTCGTACGGTGGTGGGAAGGGGGAAGGCTCGCCGGCTGTCCTGAACCTCCAAATCAGCTTTCCGGTGCTGGCGTCGACGACATAGACATGGCAGTCCCAGGAAGTGAAAAGAATCTTGTCTTCAAAGTTCACGGGCTTGAGCCATATCGCGCCCTCGGTCTTGAATCTCCACAGGACACGCCCCTCCAGGTTGAGGCAATAGAGATGCTTGTCCTCGCAGCCGAAGTATATCTTGTCATCATACAGTTCAGGAATGCTTATCGGGTCCTTCCTGACGTATCTCCATTTCTCTTTCCCGTCCAGGCCCAGGGCGAACAGGAAGCCGTCCCTCGAGGTTACGTATAGCGTGCCCTTGTAAAGAGCTGGGGAGCATACGCATCCGTAATTGCCTGTCCTGAACTTCCACAGCTGCATGCCGTCATTGATTCTCACGGCCCTCAGGTTGTTGTCGAACGAAGGGAAATAGACGACGCCGTCATGGACGAGTATGCGGCTCAGGATGTATACCTCTCCCTGGGTAGGGACCTTCCATTCCAACCTCCCGGTCTCCGCATCAAGGCAGTAGAAGTTCCTGTCGAATGAGCCGAACATCACCTTTCCTTCGTGCAGGGCCGGATACGACTGCACCTCGTCATGGGTATAGAACTTCCATATGAACCTGCCGGTCTCCGCATCAAGGCAATACAGGTTCTGGTCCCTGGAGCCGAAGTATACCTTCCCGTTCGCGACCGCGGGCGGGGAGTTTATCTCCCCGAATGTCTTGTATTTCCAGAGCATCTTTCCCGTCCTTGTGTCAAGGCAGTAGAGGTTGTGGTCGAACGACCCGAAGTAAACCCTGCCGTCCCAGCAGCAGGGGTATGACTCGAGCAGAATGCCTTCTGTCTTGAACTTCCATATCATCCTGCCGTTGCTGGTGTCCAGGGCGTAGTGATTGTAATTCAACGATCCGAAATACACGACCCCGTCCTGGATCCATGGTATGTGGCATATCGAGCCCCCTCTCTGCACTACCCACATCCTGTCATGCTTCTTGGTCTGCCTGACCTCGAAGTCTTGCATCTCGATCGAGAAGTCTTCGAACGTGAAAGGGGATTCTTCCATATCCATAAAACTTGGGGGGAAAATTTATAATTCTTCCTCGTCGGAGTCCACCTGGTACTTGCCTCCCCTGGACTGGTACTGCGTGCTCGTCTGGTACGTTATCCTAGACTTGTAGAAATGGGCATCCGCGTCGCTCTCTTCCTCGATGGCTGCGTTGTATGACTTCCTCTTCACATCCTCAACTTCCTCCTTGGGAGCCATTACGCTGAGCTCGAAGGTCTCGTAGGGCGGGGGTCCGGTCGAGGGCTGCCCCTGCGTCCTGAACTTCCAGATGACCTCACCCGTATCTGCGTCCACTGAGTAGAAATGGCAGTCATATGAGCCGAAATGCATCCTTCCATTCCATGCCGCAGGCTTCCACCACACCATGTCCTGGGTCTTGTATTTCCATATGACATGCCCCTCGAGGGAGAGGCAGTACAGGTTGTAGTCCTCGCTCGTGAAATAGACCCTCTCCCCATAGACGGTCGGGTTCCCGACCGGCTTGGTCGTGGTGAATTTCCACTTCACGTTGCCGTCGAGGTCGAGGCCGTACATGACGCCGTCCCTCGATGGCACGAGCAGCAGGTCCCCGTGTATCACTGAGCCGCAGTTGAGACCGTACTGGGACAGCCTCCTCCTCCACACCTCCCGTCCCGTCTCCAGGTCGATCTTCCTCAGGTAGTTGTCAAATGACGTGAGGAAGACGTGATTGTCTATTATGGCCAGCTGCCCGGAATTCGCTATCTCCTGCTCTGCGCGGAACTTCCAGATGACAGCGCCGGTCGCGGCGTCCAGGCAGTAGAGGTTCTTGTCATATGACCCTATCAGTATCCTGTCCCTGTAGACCGTCGGGTCGCATATGATCTCGCCCATCGTCCTGAGCTTCCATCTCTCCGCCCCGGTCTTAGCATCCACGGCGTAGAAGAACTTGTCCTTTGAGCCGAAATAGGCAGTGTCATTGAGCACGACAGCCGAGTCGATGATCTCCCCCCTCGTGAAGAACTTCCAGACGAGCGCTCCCGTCTTGGCGTCGAGGGCGTACATGTTCTGGTCGTAGGACCCTATGTATATTACCCCGTTCGCGACAACGGGGGAGGCTATGCCTATCCTGTCCCTGGCCTTGAACTTCCATATGAACTGCCCTGTCATGGCGTCGAGGCAGTACACGTTGTGGTTGAATGACCCTACGTATATCTTATCATCGTATATGAGTGGCTCCTGGTCTATGCTGCCGCCTGTGGATATCTTCCACAGCCTGTCGAACTTCTTGACCTTCATCATCTCGAAGCTGCCCATCTCGACGGAGAACTCGTCGAAGCCGGGGGCGGATTCTTCCATAAGATACAATTATCGGAAAAGCTTAAAACGCTTCCTCGTCGCTGTCTGTCTGGCATTCCCCCCAGCACCAGCGCTCGAAGCGCGCTTAAAAAATTTCCTTCATATCTAACATCAAGAGGATGCGGTCTTTTCATGAACATCATAATCAAACCTATAACACTTCCGTTTTCATTCTCGACGAATACTTACCCATTCTCCGAGGGCTATTTCAATGGTGCGCTGAATGAGCTGGAATCAAGAAACGGCGACTCGTTCGCGGGGGTTGCGATGCGGTGTGGAACGCCTGGATGGATTTCCCCGACTGCAGTTGAGCTGCGTGCGTGTACCAACAGCAGGCTGCTTTTCACGCCAGAGATCGACACTGATGTCATCATGCTATATAATCTCGCCAGCACAAGAGAACTAATCGATTTATCGGCGGACATCTATAGCCACTATGATGGCAGATTGCATGGAAAAAGCATGCC
Organism: uncultured archaeon; assembly: GCA_964424395.1. Taxonomy (GTDB): domain Archaea; phylum Aenigmatarchaeota; class Aenigmatarchaeia; order QMZP01; family JAFGSV01; genus JAFGSV01. The sequence continues at coordinate 11,824 of CAYRIP010000013.1, forward strand.
GTCACTCCGCGCTTTCATCGGGAACGATTATAAGACGAGGGGAAAGGAAATCGTATTCGATCAGGGGCGGGGGGACCTCAATCCGGAATTCCTTGAAAGGTGGAAAAGGAATCTCGGTGCTCTCAACGCATATTGCGATAAGAGGAAGGTTGCCCTGTTGCTTGAGAATCACCCGATACTTAAGATGCATGACATGGAGGCGATAGGCGGGCTGCTTGATTCCGGTGAATACCCTTTCATCAAACTCCTGGCTGATCCTGCGAATTGCGCGAATAATCTGCCTGATGCCAATGAAGCCTTCAATGAAGCCTATTGGAAGGGCCGCACCGGGGGGATACACATAAAGCAGGTCCGTGACGGGAAACCTCTATCGATGCTGGATGAGGAAGGCGGCGATCTTGAGATGCCGAGAGCCGCGGAAATGGTCAGAAATTTGGGGGGAGGTTTCGCAGCCCCTTATTTCACCATAATCGAAACGGCTGCGCAAGCTGGCTATTCCTTCATCCAATGCCTGAACAATATCTCGAAAAACATGAGATATCTGCAGGGACAGTGGGAAGCCCTTTCCAATCACCATATGTCGTAATGGGCGAGAAGAGCCCTAGAACGCTTCCTCGTCGGAATCTATCTGGTACTTGCCCTTGGACTGGTACTGGGTGCTCACCTGGTATGTCACCCTCGACTTGTACGCGCTCGTCCCGTCATTCTCCTCTTCCATGTCCAGATCGTACGTCTTCTTCCTTTCCTCTTCCTGCGTCCTCTTCGGTATCTTCAGGACCAGCTCGAACGCCTCGTTCGCCGGGGGGATGGGAGACGGCCCTCCGGAGGTCCGGAACTTCCATACGGCCTGCCTCCCGTCTGTATCGACGCAGTAGACGAAGCAGTCCCATGAACCGAATATAAGCTTGTTGCCCACCAGCGCCGATTCCCACCATACGAACCCGTTGGTCTTGAAGTTCCAAAGCTTCCTCCCCTCCAGGTCGATGCAATGGATCGTGAAGTCGC
>CAYRIP010000014.1:0-12558 GCA_964424395.1 uncultured archaeon
TATAAATCGCCCTTTTATACTCAGGTATGGTCTGTTACGAAGTCTATCCGGTAAATCCCAAACATGCCAAAATAGATCATGATGTCTGTTATCCTGACCTTATATCTTTGCCGTCAAAACCGGATGTGGTTTTGACCGTTGTACCTCCCAGAATTACGGAAAAAATTGTCAGGACATGCAAGGATATGGCTATCGATAAAATCTGGATGCAGCCTGGATCGGAGTCAAGAAAGGCGATAGATTTCTGCAGCAAAAACAATATTAAGACGGCTTTCAATATATGTTTTATTGCCCGTGGTTCATCAAAATGAATTTTTGATAGGTATGGTAATAAAGGTAAAAAACCTGGTTAAAGAATTTAATTCTTCGAGAGCTGTGGATAATATAAGCTTTGAAGTCATGAAAGGAGAGATATTTGGACTTCTGGGCCCTAACGGTGCCGGCAAAACAACGACTATACGAATGCTTACCGGAATACTGAAACCCACCGGAGGCGCTGCTTACATAAATGAGTACAGCATCCAGGAAAACCCGCTGGAAGCCAAGCAGTTGATGGGAATTGTCCCCGAGATGGCTAATGCTTATGTGGACCTTAGCGCATTGAGAAACCTCCTTCTGATGGGGGAACTTTACGGAATCGAAAGGAGAAAGAGAATTGAGAGGGCGGAAGAATTGCTCAGATTGTTCAAGCTGTATGATAAGAGAAACCAAAAGGTTAAGACCTTTTCTAAAGGAATGAAGCAGAGGGTAATAATTGCGATGGCACTGATGAACGATGCCAAAATCCTTTTCCTGGACGAGCCGACATCCGGCCTTGATGTCGAAAGTACCAGAGTCATCCGGGACATAATAAACGCGTTCAACAAGCGGGGAATCACAATACTTTTGACCACTCATGACATCGAAGAAGCAAGCCTTCTATGTGACAGGGTGGCAATCATGAATTATGGAAAAATCATAGCGCTCGACCGACCTGAAAAACTAAAAGGCCTGATAAAAAGCACCTCTTCGATAGAGGCAGCGTTCAAATATCGGGTGGATAAAAAAGGACTGAAATTCAGGGGGGTCACTGAGGTAAGGAAAACCGGGGACAAATACAGGCTTTATACGAAGAATCCTGAAGATGTGATCCCTTTGCTGGTAAGCTATGCCAGAAAAAAAGGAAACAAGATCATCAAACTGAATACCATAGGACCGAGCCTGGAGGACGTGTTCATAAAACTGACAAAGGATGGCAGACACCATGTTGACTGAGCAATTAAAAAGGTCATTGGCCATAACCAAGAAGGACCTTTCCATTTATTATCTGAGAGGGCCGGTTGTTATCCAGGGACTTCTGATTCCTGCATTTTTATTTATTGCGTTCTCTTTCAAAAGGGAACTGACTTTGGATTTTCTCATTCCAGGGCTCCTTGGCATGGGGCTGTTCTTTTCCGTATCGGCCATCACTCCGGTAATAGCCCCTTGGGAAACGAGAATGAAGACTTTCGAGAGGCTTGTGTCCTGCCCTATAACCCTGTGGGCCATAATTTTTGGTGACATACTGGCCTCTGCCATGTTCGGGCTTTTCATAACATCTTTTATTCTCGCTGCTGGCGTGGCCCTGCTTGGGATAGAAATACTGAGCATCAATCTCATAGTCGGAACGGTTATTGCAGCCTTTTGTTTTTCTTCACTTGGCACACTTATATCTTCATTCCCTGCGGACAACCCTTCAAATATCATGCTCTTTTCAACACTCTTGAAATTCCCTCTTATTTTCATAAGCGGTATCTTCGCGCCGATTAGCGAAATGGGAAAACTCAAGGTTTTGTCTTTCTTCTCCCCATTGACGTATTACACGGACATTGCAAGAGACAGCATCCAGCAGGCAGGATACCTCAGCCCCGAATTGAATTTGGCTGTTCTTTTAATTTTCTCAGTTCTCATTTTCATACTTTCCGTGAAAATGCATGAAAAAAGCTTAAGTAAGAGATTCTGATATTTTAATTGAGGTAATTGGGAATGATCACCTTTTCGTGCAAGAAGATAACCAAGGAAGACCTGATAAAGTGCGCTTTTTCGCTTAACAAGACCGAATATGAATTGCTGGTTTTCATGCTTCGAAAGAAAGGGAAATACAGCGCGAATCAGATTTCGGCAATGGTAAGACTCGACAGGACAACCATCCAGAAGGCCATAAAGAAGCTTGCGAATGAGGGACTGGTGACGAAACTGCAAAAGAACATGCCTGGAGGTGGTTATACCTTTTTGTATACGATCGCGGATAAAAAAGAAATCAAAGGCAGAATAAAAAAGATTATCAGGATCTGGTGCAGGGGGGTTGAAAGAGCCGTAAACGAAATGTGAATATTACTACACCTTTTTTAATTCGGAAAGGTATCATAATCAAGACACAAACACGGAGTGCGACGGTACTGTTGGTCTAACGCAGTCGGCGTGAGTTAGTATGACTGTTTTCATAGGAATAATTGGTGAATGATAAATAAATAACTCAGTACTTCTTTCTGATAAATGAAATGACCCAGATAACGCCTGATTACTGTCTATCCTTTCACTACTGTGATGCCTACCTTCTTGTGGCATTGTTGATGCTCTTTGTCCATCTTCCCGTCATACTCGCCATGCTTGCTGTGCCATTCGTCATGTTCCTTCTGCGAAATGACCATGTTCTTCTTGGTCTTCTTGGGTTTTTCCTTCATGCATCTTCTCTGTATATCTGCCTTAATAATAATTCGTCACCGATGCTTCAGACCTCTGTCTTGTTGAAAAGATGGGTCGCCAGTAATATCATGGCAACGCAAAAGGCACCCAGAACCGCAAAGTCTACGATGACAGGCAGATGGGAACTTCCTATCAGAAGGCCACGCAGCCCGTCCACTCCATACGTCAGCGGATCCAGGTAAGTGATGCCGGCCAGCCATGCCGGAAGCTTGTCCACCGGGAACAGCGCCCCCGAAAGGAGGAATGTCGGCATTACCAGGAAGTTCATTATCATCTGGAATCCATGCATGTCCTCGATCTTCGATGCGAGGGATATCCCAAGGCCGACGAAGGACATTGCTATTAGAAGTATGAAAGGGATCGAGTATAGCAGAGCTATTGGATTAGGAACCCTCACGCCCATTAAAATGCTTATGCCGAGAATGAAGAACGCCTGGATGACACCGCTCGTCATGCCAGCGAATATCCTTCCTATCACTATGCTCGTCCTGTCCACCGGCGCTACCATTATCTCCTTTAGGAAGCCGAACTGCCTGTCGAACAGTATGGATACCCCTGCGAACATGGAGCCGAAAAGGAGGGTCATGGATACTATCCCAGGAGCCAGGAACTCTATGTAAGTTACCCCATCGGGGAGGCCCGATATCCCCAGCGAGTTGAATCCCATGCCGAGGAACGCGAGGAAGAAGAACGGCATCGCGAGGTTCCCTGCCAGTCTGCTGCGGTTCCTGACATATTTCTTCATCTCCCTGAGCCACATGACGTAAATGGCATTGAAGTTCATCGCTATCTCCTCCCCCGCATCCGGCGCACGCGCTGCCTGAATGCATCGCCCGCGCTCGCCTCATCTTCCCTGATCGTCTTGCCGGTGAAGTGTATGAAGACATCCTCCAGCGTGGGCTTGTGCAGGTCTACCGACTCCACTTCTATCCCTGCCTTGTCGGCCTTTTTGAGAAGTACAGGTATCATGGTCCCCGCATCAGCCATGGTTATAGACACGCTGCTGTCGTGCACCTTAACGTTGTTTGATTCCCTCATGGACTTCGCCAGCTCCTCCATTTTCAGGGGATCCTTCACCTTCAGGATTATCACATCCCCGCCGAGGGATTTCTTGAGCTTTGCCGGCCTGTCCAGGGCGAGCACCTTCCCTTTGTCGACTATGGCCACCCTTCCGCACAGGAAATCCGCCTCCTCCATGTAATGAGTGGTAAGAATTATTGTTATTCCGTAAGCCTTGTTCAGCTTTCTTATGTGCTCCCAGATCACCCTTCTCGTCTGGGCGTCAAGCCCCAGAGTAGGCTCGTCGAGGAACAGCACCTTCGGCCTGTGCATGAGCCCCCTGGCTATCTCGAGCCTGCGCTTCATGCCGCCGGAATACTTCTCGGCCAGGTCGTCGGCCCTTTCCGAGAGCTCGACCAGTTCCAGGACCTCCCCTATCCGTTCCTCACGCTCCTTCCTGCCCATGCCGTACATTCTCGCGTGGAAGTCGAGGTTCTCCCTCCCTGTCAGCTGGTCGTCTATTGCGGGGTCCTGGAAGACTATTCCTATGCAGCGGCGTACGGAGTCCGGATCTTTCGTGACATCGATACCGCATACTGCGGCCCTGCCGGAAGTTGGCCTCGTCATCGTGGCCAGCATCCTTATAGTAGTGGTCTTGCCGGCCCCGTTGGGACCGAGCATGCCGAATATCTCACCTTCCTCAACCTTGAGGTCTATGCCATCGACTGCCTTGATCCTGCCATTGAACACCTTCCTCAGATTCTTAACTTCTATTGAATGCATTATTCCAGCCCCGGTCTGAATATTCCATTTGATTGTCAATGGAACATTTAATATATTGAACATCAATATTAATGAATTATCATGAAGAGAAAAGAGAAAAGGGGTGATAAGAAAATCGCCCTTGAGCTGATGAAGGGAAAACCCAGAAATGAAGAGGAGAAATTTTCCCTAAGGTTTTCAGACACTCAGCTGAACGCGGTGCTTTTAATAATACTCGCATCAACATTTCTTGTCCAAGGGATTGTCAGATATTTTGAACTGATAGACAAGATAGAATACCTCAGATTGTGGTTTTATATCATTCTGATTGGCATGTTCTTTCTTTCGACATCGGTAATTACAATTACACTTGGAAATATCGTGTCTATACTAAAAACGAAGAGGAAAATCAACCTCATTAGCTTCTCGACTTTTATAATGGGGTTCCTATTCTTTCTTCTCTCCCTCGTATTCTTGCTTTTCGTGATTTAGGGTTAATTTTAGGGTGAATTATCCTTGGAACCGGGCAGTTTTGCCGGTATTATCTTGCTGTTTTCATGGGAACATCCGGGAGAATGCGAATGCAAACAAGATCGATACTTATCCCGTACTGGGGATCTGCGTTTTATTGATTATCCCGCTTTTTTCAAAAAACCCAGATTCTGTTGAGATTTCGCTTTCTAACCGCAAAAAGCATTCAAGCAGCCTTCAAAGCATACCTGTTTCCTTCGTTTGACTGGATATTTATTCGGCCAGATGGCAGAATGCGGTGCACGTATGCAGGCTCTTCTCCATATGTGAATTGTGTATGAATTAGATGAAATCCATCAAAACTCCTCTCAAGTTCCGACTCGTCAACCGGTATAGACATGGATGAATCATCCATTGGGCTTTCTTCCGGGTCATCGGGCTGTTCAAAAAATGACGGCCCGTTACTATACTCGAATTCCTGGTATCTATCCAATATCGCTCCTATTTTTGTTTTCGGTATGATCCCATCTGCATACATCTCTTCAGAAATGTAATCATTATCTCCGCTAGCGCTGTCTGCATTTCCGTCCAAATGTGATGTTCTGAATTTCACATTCATCGAAAAAATAAATGAAGTATGATTTTATAAACGTTTCTATAAACGTTTCCCTTCTCCAGGAAGAAATCATAATGAGAATATCACTCCATATCATACGATCATTATATTTCATAAAAAGAAAGGTGAAATGATTATACCATGACCGTCGTATCTCTCAAACGCGGTCTGACCGGCCCAGGACCACTTTCTTAATTGATAATCCTCAAAGCTTTATAGCGATTGGAAGAATATATTATCAGGTGAATCTGATTAAACCCATTAAGCGTAGATTGAGCTCGACGGCAAGCAGGATCAAAGACAACTCGGCGAACCCTGCCCCGCTAGGCCTCATGGCCTTCGGATTGACGACCGTTCTGCTCAATCTTCATAATGCGGGGTTCTTTCCGCTCGGCACGATGATAATGGCTACAGGGATATTCTACGGGGGCATGGCCCAGGTCATTGCAGGGATAATGGAATGGAAGAAGGGCAATACATTCGGTACGACAGCGTTCATATCATACGGATTCTTCTGGATATCGCTTGTCTCATTGATGGCAATGCCCAACATGGGCTTTGGCAATGCGCCGGAAAGCTCGGCGATGGGTGCTTATCTGACGCTTTGGGGAATATTCACCCTTGGCATGTTCATAGGAACGATCAAGCTCAACAGGGCCCTTCAGTTCGTTTTCAGCACGCTGGCAATCCTCTTCTTCATGCTAGCCGTTGCCAGATTCAGCGGTAATCCGGCTATAGGCATCATAGCCGGCTATGAGGGGATAATATGCGGATTCTCGGCGTTATACGCCTCTTTCGGCCTGCTTCTGAATGAGGTATACGGAAGAAAGATCCTTCCGCTATGATTCCAAATCGGCGAAATAAAGAATAAAAAATTATTTCTGCAAATATCCTGCATGCCAAGCCGAAAAACCATATTGGATGTCAATGATTTCGAGGCAGCCGTAAAGGAACAGACCAGAAGTGTCGTTGTCGTCTCACACAATTTCAGCCATCTCAAAAGGACCGCGGAAGGCTCTGAATTCCTTGTCGAGACGACCGGCGGTGACCTGCAGAATAGGCTCATAGCATATGAGGGTTCACTCGTACATGATTTCGGGAGGCCTAACTCCGAGATCATAGAGCACGGCGACCAGTGCGTTGAGGGGGCAAGGCAGTTCCTGAAAGGATGGGACTGCCTCGGCAAGGAGGATGAGATTCTAAGGATGGTTTCTAACCACAACACAGTTATAGAAGGCCCGGTATACGACAGGGCTCTCTTCATCGCGGACAAGGCGCTCGAAGCTATGGGCGCCTACGTCGCCTTCAGGGTATGCGTATATGCTGCGGAGATAGACGATTTCAAAGACAGGGACATGACGGAACTGCCGCAGCTGACCCATGATCTCATGAGCAATAGGATGCGGAAGTACAATGACAGCATCTTCCCAGAAGAGGTCCGTCCGCTCGTTCGGAAACAAAGCGACTGGACGTGGCGCTTCATCGAGGATCTCAAAGATGGGAAGGAATGGGCACTGAATCTCGCATCGCATTGCTTCAGTTACGGGCGGTCTGTACGTGAATGGGACGGCAATTCCCCAAAGCCAAGCTTCGAGGACATGATATACCAATACATCCCAATACTGGGCGATGATCTGCAATACAAGCAGGAGGCAATGAGATATCTCACCGAGCCGCTGTACCATTTCTGCCACAACCTCGTCGATTCGAGGAACAGGACGGTCTTTGCGCCAAAATGGCAGGACAGATGACAAATAGATATAAATAGTTACAGGGGCTTAACTTGTCATGAACCAGCAGTTACATATCGGGATCGGTAAGGCTGAAGAGCTTGGGAAGGCCCTGGGCCAATAAAAGCCCAAGAGGGTATTGCTGGTAACCGGCAGGAATTCCTATGATAGCTGCGGAATCAGTGATTTGATCGAACCAGAGCTTGAAAGCTATGATGTGGTGAGATTCAAGGACTTCCATACTGACCCTTCCGTCCAGGACGTAGAAAAGGCCGTCGAAGCGTACAGGGATGTCAGACCGGATGTGGTCGTATCTGTCGGCGGAGGCTCCGTCATGGACGTCGCCAAGATGGCGAACATGCTCGCTGCGAACACGCAGTTCGATCCCGTTGCGTATATCATGGACGGCCTTAGGATGTACAATCGGGGAAGATGCACATCGCGTTGCCCACTACATCAGGAACCGGGAGCGAGTCGACGCATTTTGCCACGGTCTACAACGACAAGAGGAAATATTCCTTGAGCAACGAGGAATTGATGGTTCCAGAAATCGCCATCGTTGACCCAAGGCTTACATTCGGACTGCCAACGCTTCTTACAGCACAGACGGGCATCGACGTTCTTACCCAGGGCGTCGAATCCTACTGGGCGAACGAATCGACAGATGTATCAAGGCAATTTGCCAAGGAATGCATCGTATTGGCTATGGGCAATCTGCAGAGAGCCGTTCATGATCCCGACCCGGATTCGAGGTCTGCCATGTCAAAGGCGGCGAACCTGAGCGGCAGGGCGATAAACATCTCAAAGACGACGGCATGCCATACGATATCATACCCTTTCTACATATTCTATTCGACCCATCACGGGCAGGGCGTATCCCTTACCCTTCCAGGAATGCTCAGATACAACGGCAAGGCTTCTGAAGGCGATGTGACCCACCCGCTGGGGTATGCCTATGTGAAGCAGACCATGATGGAGATATACGATATGATGGGAGTGAAAGGGCCTGACGAGGCATATGAGAAGACGATTGCGCTCATGAAGGATATCGGGCTTAAGACCAGGCTAAGGGACATAGGCATGAAAAGCGAGGCCGAGATAGAAGAACAGATGATGCACAACTTCAGCAGAAAGCGTCTGGGCAACAATCCTGTAAGGATGGGCGATGATAATATAAGGGAAATGCTGCATGAGATATACTAAGGATGATTTCCATGAAAGCTCTCATTCTCGCATACGGAAAAGGGGTGCGGATAATGCCGCATACATATGATACCCCAAAGAACATGGTCGACCTTGGCGGCGAATGCCTTCTCAAGCACCAGCTGAGCAACCTCTAGAAAGCCGGCATCAATGACGTTCTGATAACCACGGGTCCCTTCGAGGGGATGATGATAGATTACGCAAGGAAGAATTTTCCTGATATGAACATCGAATTCGTAAATAATCCCAAGTTCGATACGACAAATTACATATACTCACTGTGGCTCACGAAGAGCAGGATCGATGATGACGTCCTATACATCCACGGGGACCTTTTCTTTGACTGGAGGCTTTTGAGGCAGCTCATTGAAGCGCCGGGGAGCGCTGTCCTTGTAAACAGGCACATCATCGCCCCAAAGAAGGATTTCAAGGGCGTCATAAGGGACGGGAAGGTAAGAACGATCAGCGTAAACAGCCGTGATGCCAAAGCACCATTCGTAGCGCCACTGTATAAGCTCAAGAAAGAGGATTTCAATACATGGCTGGACCGGGTCGACAAGTTCGTCAGCCAGGGCAATGTGAGATGCAGGGCTGAGGTTGCTTTGAATCAGGTATCGCATAGGATGAATCTCGTTCCGGCATATTTAAAGGAAGAGGACTGCATGGAGATCGACACGATAGATGATCTGAATGCCGTCAAGGAAGCCTACCAGAAAAGCAAGTGACCGTTTGACCAAACCTCCTGATTTTTTAATAAATGACGCCTATTTTATAGTATTCGAAATGTTTATCCGGGTGTGAGTTCATGGTCGAATCGATAAAAGATCTCAGGAAACGGTGCCAGCCGAAAATGGAGAAGTTCTGGGTGGACAAGATAATGAGGAAGATGTCCATCTATGTTACCAAGGTCTTCCTGAGACTCGGGATAGGCGCCAACGTCGCGACCGTGATATCGACGCTTCTGGTGGTCGCGTCATTCGTTCCCCTGATGCAGACGCAGTACTGGCAATACACGATACTCAGCGCCGTAACGCTTGGAATCGCATACCTGTTCGACTATGTCGACGGTGAGGTGGCCCGCTACAGGGGAGGCACTCATTACGGCAGGTTCCTGGACGTGGCATCGCATGACATCTTCTATATAATATTCCTTTTCATGGCGTTCGGCCTCTATTTCAGGACGCTCGTTATCCTGTACGTCATCGCCGGGGTCTCAGCGACGGTATCGGTCCTGATGGTCAGGCTTCATCAGCTGAGGTTCGAATACATCAACGTGACTGCTGGTATGAAGTGGATGAACGGCAGGGTCGCCAAGGCATTCTACAAGCTCACGCTGGCAAACGTATTCCTGCCGCCGATGTACCTTCTGCTGCTCTTCGACTTAACGGGGTATTTCGTCCTCTTCTACGGCGCCTATTATCCTATCTTCTGGCTTGCGTGGATGATAAGAAAGAGGTTCTCAAACGTCAGGGACACGGGAAAGAAGACCGAATTCGACCTCTGGGAAGATATCGAGAATCACGTCTAGGGGAAATATCTTTTGTTAAGCATTAATTGGTCTTTTCCATAATGCAGCACCATTTAAATAACGGCTTTTCAAATAGAATCAAATGGCAGGCAAGCAGAGGACCATGGTAGCATACGCAACAAAGAGCGGTTCGACAAGGCAAGCAGCGGAGATAATTTCACGTGTCCTTGAAAACAAGCACAAGCTCGATGTTGACCTTGTCGATATAAGAAATGATAAATCGCCCGACATATCGAAATACTCGAACGTTGTCGTTGGCGGTGGGGTCAGGATAGGAAAGGTCTACGAGGATGTGTACGGGTTCCTCGATAGCGGCCTGAAAGGCAAAAGAGCGGCATTGTTCATCGTCTGCTGCGAAGCAGGGAATCCAAAATCCTATAAGAGCGCGTTCGATAAATACAACACCAAGATAGCGAAGAGATACCCCGAGATAAGATTCTTGGAGAGCGAGGCGCTCGGAGGTTGCCTGAAGATACTCGGCTTCAGGGTACAGGACGTGTTCGACACCAATCTGGTGGAGAAGTGGGCCGAAAAGGTCGGAAGGTCATTCTCGAAAGCCAAGTGAGACCGGCAACGTTTCAGAACAAAAGCCCCGTTGTGTGCTCAGCGTTGCCGATCGACTTCCCAAGGTCCTTTTGTGTCGTCACCTTCCCTGTCTTCGTGTTCTTCAGCTCGAAATCATTTATCGTGGCGGGGTATTCGTTATAGACCAGCTTGTTCGGGAATATGCCAAGGGACCTCTTCCTGAAGGTCCAGCTCGAATGCGCGTAGGCGGAGACCTTAAAGGAAATCCTCTCTGAGCCATTCTCTCCGCCAATGATGAACTCCGGTATCTCATCCCCCGTCCTATTGACATTGATATCCTTGAACTCGTGCATCTTGCCGTCGTTGTAGAACGATATGTCCTTTCTTATCGATTTTCCCAGCATGTGTGGATTGAAGTATGTCAGGAGGGCGCCGTTATGGAAATGGAATATTCCCCAATACCATGGAGGGGACGGGGCGTTGACAAATACCCTCTGGAAGTAAGCCGAGCCTTTTATGGGCTTTCCGCCGACGGTTCCGCTCAGGTCGAGGTGGTTCAGCCGGATTATCTGATATCCTTTGTTCATGACGAATTTCCTGTCGTGATATGTCGGGAACGAGAAGCTGTGCCTCTTGCCGGCGTCCGCTATGAAATTGAAATCATCACCGATCCTGATAATGTTCCTCGAGCTGTCCATGACAAAAGACGTTGGCGTATCCGAATCAGTCTTCAGCCCATTTCCCGATATCTGTATATCGCAATGCTCGAGAAGGAAGTTGTGGTGCATCTTCTTCCCGTCGAAATACCAAGACGCAACCGCGCCGTCGAGCCTGCTCCTGTCATTGTGGCGCGAAAGCTTCATCTTCATCCCGTTGCAGTCAATCTCACTGACGTTCTTGGTCGACCATAGTATCATGAGCTGCCGGGGCTTTGACGGGTCCTTCGGGTTGTCGAAGAAGAAAAGCCAGAACCACCACCACCAAGCCCCCCTTGGCATGGGCTCGTCATCTATATCGAAAACGCGCTTCATAATGTCATCGACATCGGCCTTTGAATCCTTGCCAGAGCCCATTCATAACACCCTTTAGAAATCCCTTAGTCTTCACTGCTTAAAAAAATGATTCCGGACATGCGCATATAGGGCTCATATGCGGTAACTGCCAAACCATGAATCTTCGTTCATTTTCCATGCTGGGCGGCAAATTTTTAAATACTAGCATTAATTAATAGTAATCCTGGCGTTTCGGTCTCAATGCAAACGCCGTGATTTAACATGGGATAAGGTGATTTAAGATGTCAGACAAGATGGTTTATGGTTTCGACGAGGTAAGGGGAGGGAACACCAGCAAGAACATAACGATGCTCGGCAACAAGGGCGGACAGCTCGCTGAGATGACAGAGATAGGCCTCCCGGTGCCTCCGGGTTTCACGATCACAACCGGAGCGTGCATAGCTTTCTACGACCACGGCAAGAAATGGCCAACAGGTCTTGAGTCGCAGGTCAAGGAGAGCCTTGGCAGGCTCGAGAAGAAGATGGGAAAGAAGCTTGGCGACCATGTCGATCCCCTCTTCGTTTCTGTAAGGTCGGGGTCATATGTATCGATGCCCGGGATGATGGATACGGTCCTAAACCTCGGCATGAACGACCAGAGCGTGATAGCGCTATCCAATCAGACAGGGAACGAAAGGGGAGCATGGGACTCGTACAGAAGGTTCATACAGATGTTCGGCGATGTCGTCATGGAAATGGAGCATAGCGATTTCGAGGACATTCTCGACAGGATAAAGAAGAAGCACGACGCGAAGTACGACACGGATCTGAGCACGGAGAACCTCAAGGTGGTCGTCGACGAGTACAAAAAGCTCATAAAGGACAAGAAGGGAAAATCATTCCCGAACGACCCCTGGGAGCAGCTTCGCATGTCCATCGATGCGGTATTCAGCTCATGGAACAATCCAAGGGCCATAAAATACAGGGCGATAAACAACCTGAGAAATG
>CAYRIP010000015.1:0-898 GCA_964424395.1 uncultured archaeon
CAATGAAATTAATAAATAGATGGCGAGGCGGACAACAAATATTAAATCTGGATACCATGTTATGACAGGGTGAATTGATGCCGTTATCACTTTACAACACGCTTGCGAGGAAGAAGGTGGCTTTCAGGCCCCTGAAGGGAAATGTGGTCAGGATGTATTCCTGCGGGCCCACCGTCTACGACTTCGCCCACATAGGGAACTTTCGGGCGTACATCGTGTCCGACCTACTGAGGAGATACCTTGAGTACAAGGGCTTCGGCGTCAAGCTTGTGATGAACCTGACCGACGTCGACGACAAGACCATCAAGGGATCGCAGAAGGCCGGGATATCGCTTTCGAAGTTCACCGAGAAGTACAAGATGGCCTTCTTCGATGACCTAAAGAAGCTTAACATCAAGCCGGCCTCCGCGTACCCCGAGGCCACAGGCCACATAAAGGAGATGGTGGCCCTCGTGAGCGCACTGCTAAAGAAGGGCTACGCCTACAAGAGCGACGACGGCTCCGTCTACTATGACATATCAAAGTCCAAGGGATACGGCAAGCTCGCCCATCTGAATGTCAAGGGCCTCAAGGCGGGCGCGAGGGTGAGCCAGGACCAGTACGGGAAGGAGCAGGCTCAGGACTTCGCCCTTTGGAAGGGCTGGTCCGAGCAGGACGGCGACGTCGGGTGGGAGACGAGCATGGGGAAGGGAAGGCCCGGCTGGCATATCGAGTGCAGCGCCATGAGCATGAAGTACCTCGGAAGCAGCTTCGACATCCACACCGGTGGGGTCGACCTTATATTCCCGCATCACGAGAACGAGATCGCCCAGTCGGAGGGAGGCACCGGAAAGCCCTTCGTCAACAACTGGGTGCATAACGAGCATCTGCTGGTCGATGGAAGGAAGATGTCCAAGTC
>CAYRIP010000015.1:908-3656 GCA_964424395.1 uncultured archaeon
CAAGTCGCTTGGCAACTTCTACACGCTGAGGGACATCCTCGATAAGGGCTACAGCCCCAAGGCGATAAGGTACCTCCTCCTCGCGACGCACTACAGGCAGAAGCTCAACTTCACTTTCGACGGCCTGAAAGCCGCCGCGAACTCGATAGAGAGGCTAATGGACTTCATGGACATGCTCGATGAAGCCGAGCCGGGCAGGGGCAACCCGAAGGTGGGAAAGCTGGCCGATAAGGCCAAGAGGGATTTCGATTCCTCTATGGACAACGACCTCAACATTGCCGAGGCCCTGGCGTCCATATTCGACATGGTCAGGGAAGTGAACACGCTCGCGGACAGGGACGGCCTCGGAAAGGCCGATGCCAAGAAGATAAAGGCCCTCATGCTCGGGTTCGATGCGGTCCTTGGGGTGCTTGAGGCCGGCAAGAAGAGCATAAGCTCCAAGGTGGAGAAGCTCATCAGGGAGAGGGAAGCCGCAAGGAAGGGCAAGGACTTCAAGAGGTCCGACGAGATCAGGGCCAGGCTCGGGGAGATGGGAGTGATCCTGGAGGATACCCCCGTCGGGGTGAAGTGGAAGCTTCGGGGGCGATGAGATGAGGAAGGGCGAAAGGGACGACCTGAGGCAGCGGCTTATTGAGATGTTCTCGGCATACGCGAAGGACCCGACGGACTACGAGATGAAGAAGAGGGCAAGGATCATGCACACGGAATGCGGGAACTCCGGTCTCGTCGTGGACAACGTCATGAGGCATGCGATCAGCCTTCTCGTCAACATCGGGTGGGACCTGCCCGAGCCCCCCAAGCCGACCAAGGAAGAGGCGGAGAAGCTGGTCTACGCCCTTGCCGCCAGAAAGCCTTAATAACCTATGTTTCCCTTTTATCATCGCCGCGGGAATAAGACGATAGAAAGCCTTAAATACTTTTTATCGGTAAATATATAATTCTTTGCATGCAACATAATATCAGGTTCATTACGGGGTTCGAAAATGATTAAGAAAATCGGTGACATAACCGTCATTGGGCTATCCGCGGCTGATTCTAACATATACGTCATTGGGAACACGGCGATCGATGCCGGCACCGGTTTCAATTTCACGAGGCTAATGTCGATGTTCAGCGTGATGAAAAGGGACCTTGGCTCCATAGAGTGGGTCATAAACACGCACGGCCATTTCGACCACATAGGCGGAAACGGCTATTTCCTGAACGCTAAGGTCGCGATCCACGAGCTGGACGCGCCGATACTTGAGAATGGGGACCCAGAGCTTAGCTTCTGCGATTTCTTCGACGGCAAGATCCATCCGAGGCAGGTTGACCGAAAGCTCAGGGAAGGGGACGAGATAAGCGGCCTCAGGGTCATACACACCCCCGGGCACAGCCCCGGCTCGATATGCCTCTACGACGAGAAGAACAGGATACTCTTCTCAGGAGACACGATATTCGCCGAGGGCATCGGAAGGACCGACCTTCCGGGCGGCAGCGAAGAGGACCTGAGGAGCTCCATAGAGAAGCTGAGGGGGCTGAAGATCGACAAGCTCCTTCCCGGCCACGGCGAGCCGGTCCTTCAGAACGTAAAGCTCGTCATCGACAGCGTCTCGGATTCGTTCTACTAGCATCCCTTTGCGACGCCCGGTCTTTTTGGCTTCCCGGGACATCCCCTTTTATTTAGCCTGTCACAATGATTCTTTTATGATCAGCTACGAACAGGCCCATGACATCCAGGAAAAGGCGGACTTCATAGCGCAGAGGCTGGGATTCCACTGGATAGACATGTCAAGGGTCCTTTGCGTCCGCAGCCACGGCTCGAAGAGCAGGAGGACGCTCGCCAGATGCCACGGGCTGTCGAAGATCATGCAGGCCGCTCTTGGCATCAAGGGCCATTACGTGATCGAGGTCATATCGGAGCACTTCGACAAGCTCAGCCCGGTCGACCAGACGAAGACGATCATACACGAGCTCATGCACATCCCCCGCAGGATGGGCGGTGGGTTTCGTCACCACAGGCCTTACGTGAACAGGAGGACGGTCGACGGCATGTATGAAAGGCTGATGGAAGGCATATGAGATGTTTGCCGGTTTCGGTGGCCATTTCTAACAAAACATTTAAAAAACATCGCGGACAAAAAACACAGAATAGGGCAACGACGGTGCGTAATATACTAATATATCACCGAATCGGAAATATAACGAACATATAAATCAAAGGATGGAAAATAAGTCAGGAGTGAGAAAATGCTGGTGGAAAGGACAGATTACCTGTCGGCCGGGGTGCACATAGGGATGAAGTCGTGCACCAAGTACTTGAAGCAGTTCGTCTACAAGGTCAGGGATGACGGGCTCGCCGTCTTCAACCTGAGGAAGGTGGACGCGAGGATAGTATCAGCGGCGACTTTCCTCTCAAGGTTCGAGAACATGATGATCATAAGCAGGAAGACCAACGCCGCCGACGCGATAAAGAAGTTCGCTGAGGTCGTCGGATGCAAGCACAAGACAGGCAGGTTCTCGCCCGGTACGCTTACCAACCCCTCCTACAGGGACTTCTTCGAGCCCGACGTCGTAGTCGTGATCGACCCGCTCGTCGACGAGCAGGCCGTAAAGGAGGCCAAGAAGAAGCGGATTCCCGTCGTCACGCTCTGCGACACCTTCAACGAGGCAGCCGACATGGACCTAATCATCCCGACGAACAACAACGGGAAGAAGGCGATTGCGCTCGTGCTCATGCTGCTTGCAAAGGAGATACTGCGAAAGAGG
>CAYRIP010000015.1:3666-12284 GCA_964424395.1 uncultured archaeon
GGCGGACATAACCCCCCAGGAGGGCTACCAGAAGCCTGATACCGACGCCCCACATGCGAGGGGAAGGCCCAGGCAGGCCCGGGAAGGCAAGAGGGTGAGGGAATGAACACCGCATACCAGAAGAGGCTTGCCGCCAAGGTGCTGAAGTGCAGCCCCAAGAGGGTCAAGGTCTCTGGCGACAAGGACGTTGGCGAGGCACTCACCCGGAACGATATCAGGGGGCTCATCAAGAAGAACCTCATAACCAAGAAGGAAAAGAAGGGCACCTCAAGGGTTAAGGCCAATTTCATCGCAAAACAGAAGAAGAAGGGAAGAAGGAAAGGAAGGGGCAAGGCAAGCGGAACGAAATTCGCGAAGGGCTCCAAGAAGGCGAGCTGGATGAAGACAACGAGGGCCCTGAGAAAGCTCATAAAGGACCTTAGGGACAACGGGCAGATGGAAAAGGAGACGAGCAGGAAGATCTACCTGAGGGTCAAGGGCGGCGAGTTCAGGAACAAAAAGCACATGCTCTCATTCCTAAAGGACAATGACATGATCAAGGGCACCAAGAAGGAAGGTGGGACAGATGGTAAGGGCTAAGAAAAGGATTGTCCCCCACAGGAGGAGAAGGGAGCTTAAGACCGACTACAAGAAGAGGTTCGCCCTTCTGAAATCCGGCAAGCTCAGGCTCGTCGTCAGGAAGTCCATTGACAATGTCCTCTGCCAGATAGTCGAGTACGAGGCTCCCGGTGACAAGTGCCTCATATCCGCTTCGACATCGGAGCTTAGGAAGCTCGGATGGAAGGCGAACACCGGCAATATATCATCCGCTTATCTCGCGGGCCTTCTTTGCGGCGTCAAGGCGAAGAAGAAGAGGATCGGGGAGGCCGTCCTCGACATGGGCCTTTACAAGCCGACCCCGGGCAGCAGGATATTCGCGGCCCTTCGGGGCGCTGTCGACGCGGGACTGGATGTCGCGCATTCCGAAAGGATACTTCCGGATGATAACAGGACAAAGGGTGCCCATGTGGCTTCTTACGCGGAGTGGCTAAAGAGGGAGAACTCCACCGAGTACAAGAAGAGGTTCTCGTCCTACCTGAAGAGCAAGGTGGCTCCGGAATCGCTTCCGGCGCACTTCGAGGAAGTAAAGGCGAAGATACTGAAGTCCTGATTCTAGGAGATTGTCTCAGCCGCTTTTGGTAAGAAGGAAAGACATATTAAGAGCGGATGCCAACATAATATCATGTGGCTGTGGAATTTCTTCCTTTTCTCAAACTTCATCCTCAGCATTTGGTTCATTCTGATATTCTTCCTCATCATCAAGCGGACGAAGACCTTCTACGGTACCAGGGAGAAGCCCAAGTCGTGGGTAACCATATCCCTCGGCATCATCTTCCTCGGCCTCGCCACTTTCACATTCACCGCGATCTCGTACGTGGAGCCCTTCATATCCGGTCCATCCATGGGACCCACATCGACCTATGGTGTCATTACGTACCTCCTATTCGAGTACGCGGCGCTATCAAGCCTTTTCTATGGATTCATGAGGCTCCTGAAAGAGCCCGCCGGTTGATATGATCCCCCGATGGCAAGCATTAAAAAGGGGAACGGCAATAGATTCTATATGTTCGGGATACTGAAGAAGAAGCTGAAGGAATCTGTCAAGCAGCTGGCAAGCCTTGCCAAGGACAAGGAAGGAGAGGCTGCCAGTCCGGGATCGGAGGCCCCTGCCGCAGCAGAGTCAGCCGAGCCCGCGGCCACCATGGAGGAGAAGTCTGCAAGGGAAGCAGATAAGTATAAGAAACCGGAGCCTGAGGCCGCAGAGGAGCCGAAAGAGGTTTCAGAGGAAGGGATCACGGTGACTGAGACGGTCGAAGATGAAGCCGTTTCCGATGAACCGCAGGAGGGAAAGAGGCGCCTTCCGAGGTTCGGACTGGTCAAGAAGATCCGAGAGAAGGAGTTCACTGAGCAGGAGATAGATGGTTTCTTCGCGTCCATGGAGCCAGGGCTCCTTCAGGCGAACATCGCCCTTGAGGTCCTGGACCACTTCCGGTCGGGGCTGAAGGAGATGCTCGCCGGCAAGCCTGTAAAGAGAAAGGATGCCGAGCGGGTGATAATCGGCGCGTTTCGCAAGCTTCTTCTCGAGACAGTAAATCAGGGAGAGGTATCCATAAGCGAGGTCATAAAGGCCGCGAAGAAGGAGAAGAGGCCCGCGTGCATGGTTTTCCTCGGATACAACGGCAGCGGCAAGACCACGACGATCGCAAAGGTGGCAAGCAAGCTGCTGAGGGAGAAGTGCAAGCCCGTCCTTGCCGCAGGGGACACGTTCAGGGCGGCCAGCATAGAGCAGCTGCAATTCCACGGCGACAAGCTCGGGATAAACGTGATCAAGCACAACTACGGCGCGGACCCAGCGGCTGTCGTCTTCGATGCGAGGAAGCACGCAGAGAGCAAGGGCCTCGACGCGGTCCTGGCAGACACTGCGGGAAGGATGCACACCAACGTGAACCTTATGGACGAGCTCAAGAAGGTGACGAGGGTCAACAACCCCGACCTGAAGATCCTCGTCGTGGATTCGCTTACAGGAAACGACGTGGTGCACCAGGTCAGCAAGTTCGACGAGAGCATAGGTATCGACGGGCTCATACTTACCAAGATGGATGTCAACGAGAAGGGCGGGTCAATAATCTCCGCATGCTTCACCGCGAAGAAGCCGGTCCTATTCCTTGGGACCGGGCAGGGCTACGACGACCTTGAGGAATTCGACCCAGAGAAGTTCGTCGAGCAGATCCTGGAATAGCCCCGCAATCGCGCGGGCCTTCTGGGAATATCGTTCGTCTCAATCCAAGAACTTGTGGAAGAAGCCGTCATCCTCAAGCTCAAGCTCCCTTTGGTACTGCTTGATCAGCTTGAGCGCCTCTTCAGCATGCATAATTAGGAAAATCGCAGCAGTATTTAAATATCTTTCTTCAATGTTTCCCACTTGTGGAAATTATGTTATGAATATTTTCATAATATGGATTTTCTTTCCATAAGCGCATAAATAAGCGACCTGCAAGCCTGTTCAGCGCCAGAACCTCTTCGTCTTGGCGAATTTCCTCTCGGCATCCAGCATCAGCAGGAAGAGCTCGTCTTCATCCCTTGCCTTGTTGAGGACCCTCTTGGCGGTGGTCCATCCCACGCCCCTTCCCGCGAGAGCCTTCAGCGACGGCCTGCCGTAGTTCATCACCATGGTCCCCGTGTTCATGAGGGCGTCAAGCTCCTTTTCCTCCTCGGCGTTCAGCCTCTTCCCCGCGATATGCTTCTTCAGGATCTTCTCCTTCTGAAGGTCCCACGAAGGCGTCACCCCGATGGACCTCGCGCCGCACTTCGGGCACGAAAGCTCCAGGTCATCCTTCACCCTGCATGTATGGGCCCATTTCCCGCAGTTCGTGCAAAGAAGCCTCAGCTTCGTGTTCAGAATCCTCGATTTGAATGCCTCGAGTATCTCGCGCTCAGGCTTATCGGGGGCGACTATCTCGTATCTCCTGGCCAGCCCCATCTCAGCAATCGGGGATAGCCCGGGCTCTATGATGAGCTTGATCCCATTCTTCTGGACGGAGCCGAGAAGCAGCTCCGCATGCCCTATATCCAGCTTCTCCGCCTTTATCTCATGCAGGGCCTCGGTGTAGGCGGGGGTCCCGACATAGGCGTCCACCACGGCGTTGAGGTAGCCCTTCCCGTAATCCGCGTCCCTCTCTATGATGCCGAGGCGCTTGGCAACATGAATGAACCTCCACGTGAAGAGCTCTGTCCTTATCATCGCAAGGTCTAGGATGCCCTCGATGCTCTTTGGGTCGATATACCTGAAAGTGTCGATGACATCCTTCCACCTGGGAACCTGCAGCTTGAGCATTATCCTGTACGGGTCGGTCTGAAGGCCTATCGACCCCAGCCGGCTTGCGAGCATTATAGTAAGCACCCTTCCTATCGTCTCGTTCACAAGGGACCCGAAGCATGTGTGGAGCACTACCCAGTATCCCTCGTCGGCCTTGGAGAACTCGATCACGATCTCCTTGTCGGTTGGCACGTGCCACGCGCTCATGTGCTTTCTTATCGTCCTCGCCATCTTCCTTGCCACATCCATGGTCACGGGATACTTCGATACCACATGGTCGCAGGCTGCCTTCAGCCCGCCGCTCCTCAGCTTGCCGGCTATCTCCCTCCTGAGAGCACCAACGCCCTGCGCAACATCGTAAGGGACCGGGATCAGCTCCCCCTCCCAGGCAGGTATGCTTGCCTCTATTCCCTTTTGAGGCTCCACAACAACGCTTCGCTTCTTCACCTCGATTATCCTCCATGACTGACCCTTGCATATGAAGGACGTCCCAGGAGAACCGTGCATCGCGATGAACTCCGCGTCGAGGGAGCCGACGGGCTTGTTTGTAACGATGTCTATTATCCTGTAGTTCTTCACGTCGGGGATCGTCGATAGGTTCCTGTAGTAGTACTCGAACGCGTTCCCCCTCCTCTTGATGACTGGGACGTCGCTGTACTTCTCGTCGATCCAGACGGCCCCGATCCTCTGCATGAACCTGCAAACCTCAGTGAATTTATCGAAGGAAAGCTCGCTGAAAGGCATCGCCTTTCGGATTATCTCATATGCCTTCCTGACCGGGATCCTGTACTCCTCCATGCTCAGCCCGACTATCTGGTGCCCAAGGACGTCCAGCGACTGGCCATAGACGTCCGACGGCTCGATCCTTCCCCTGATCCCGAGGTCGGCTATGACGGTGGCCTCGAAGCAGTCGTCGGGATCCGATGCCATTATCACTCCCTTGGATATCCTGCCCACGCCATGGCCCGCCCTTCCGATCCTCTGCATGAGCTTCGTGACCTGCCTCGGCGACATGTACTGCAGAGCCAGGTCGATCTCCCCTATGTCTATGCCGAGCTCCAGGGAGCTGGTGCATACGAGCGCCTTGAGCTTTCCGTCCTTCAGACTCGATTCCGCGTCCACCCTGATATCCTTTGAGAGGGATGAATGGTGCGTGTCGAGCGCAAGGCCTGGATCCAGCGCCTTCAGCCTGGACGACAGTATCTCCGCGAACTCCCTGGTGTTCGTGAAGATCAATGATGCCGTCTTGTCCCCGATCATGCCCATTATCCTTCTTAGCCTCGCCATCACCTGTGGGGACACCAGCATGTCGTTGCTCTGCGACACGTCCTTTTTTGTCGCCTCCGGGGATTCCACAGTTATGTCAAATCCCTTCGCGGACGTCGTGTCGATGATCGTGCACTTCCCCGGGGTCAGGAATTTCGCGACCTTCGCCGGGGTCCCGACAGTCGCGGAAAGCCCGATGAACTGCGGCTCCGGGTTTCCCGCCCCCTTGATCAGGTTCTTGAGCCGCTCTAGGCCGACTGCAAGCTGGACCCCCCTCTTGCTGTCAACCAGCTCATGTATCTCGTCGACTATCACGAACCTGACGTTGGAGAGGTGTTTCCTCATGACCTTTCCTGTGAGCACCGCCTGAAGGGTCTCCGGGGTCGATATGAGCATGTCCGGGGGGTTCGCCGCCTGCATGCTCCTCTCGTACGGCGTCGTGTCGCCGTGCCGCACGGACGAGTCCATGCTCAGCTGCCCGGACCACCACGATATCCGCTTCTCAAGGTCCCTGTTCAGGCTCCTCAGCGGGGTTATGTAGAGAATCGAGATGGGCTTGGCCTTCGTCCTCAGCCACTTGTCGAAGACCGGAAGCATCACCGTCTCCGTTTTCCCCATGCCGGTGGCTGCAAGAATCAGCGTGTTCTTCCCTTCCATGATCGGCGGGATTCCCTCGAACTGGACCTTCGTGGGCTGATCGAACCTCTTGTCGATCAGCTCCTTCAGCTCATCGGAGAATAGCTTGAAAACCATAGCGGACACCTATTGCATTGCCAGACAATCTTAAAAAGCGCCGCAACTAATAAATAATAAGTGGTTCATGTGTTCAACCCTCTTTCTTTCATCTTCGGATGGGGATACAAGATCAGGAAGCTAAGGAAGCGCTGGGACAGGATCAGAGAGAAGACCTTGAAGAAGGACGCCGGCGTGAGGGCCAGGCTGCTTCAGAGGGAGGACCAGATTGAGCAGAACCTACGCATCCTCGAGGAAAGAAGGCTGAATCGGGGCGAGAAGGGTAGGCTGGCGAGGGAGCTCGAGCTCGACCTCGCCGAGGTCAAGGACATGATGGACGCCAAGCCCGAGGAACTGAGGGCTGACGCGGCAAGGCGGGCGCAGCCAGCAGCGAACATGCAGAAGGAAAAAGACGATGGGCAGCAGTCCTACTAGGATTTATATCTCGAATTTCTTGAAGAGGGGGGCAGGCTTTCCTATGGCGTGACCGGCCTTGACTTCGAGCTCCTTGGCGGATTCCCATACCTGCTTGTGGACGGAACCCGGCAGGTTGAGAAAGCCCCACATCTTCTCGGCGGATGCGGGGATGAACGGCTCAAGCATTATGGCCAGGCACCTGACAAGGTTCGCTCCAAGGAACAGGCAGTTCGCGGAATCCCCCTTCCAGGGCTCCTTGGCCTGGAAGTACTCGTTTCCGAACTTTGTTAGCATCATTATCTGGTCCAGGGCGTCCTGCAGCTGCAGGTCATCCATGAGCTTTCCAACATTGCCTGTGTAGGCCTTGAGGTTCTCTATCAGCTGCTTGTCGAGATCGTCATACGTTGAGGGCTCTGGCACCAACTTGCCGTTCTTGTTGTGGATGAATGTCAGTACCCTGTTTATCAGGTTTCCGAGGTTGTCAGCAAGCTCGTCGTTGTTCCTCGTCACCAGCGACTCGATGGAGAAGTCCCCGTCATCCCCGAACGGTATCTCGCTTATGAGGAAGTATCTCAGCGGGTCGGTGCCGTACTCATCAGCAAGCCCTATCGGGTCCACGACGGTCCCCTTTGATTTGCTCATCTTCTCGCCTTTTATGTTCACGAATCCGTGGACGTACACGGTCTTTGGAGGCACGACTCCTGCCGCCATGAGTATGCTTCCCCATATCACGGTATGATGCCACACTATGTCCTTTCCTATGAGATGGATGTCTGCGGGCCAGAACTTGGCCGATTTGCCCGCCGGCCATCCAACGGTCGAAAGATAATTGATTAGCGCGTCCATCCAGACGTACTGGACGTGCTTATTGTCTATGGGGACCGGGATGCCCCAGTCGAAGCTCGTCCTGCTCACGCAGAGGTCCTTGAGCGGGTCGTTCAGCCTGTTCAATATCTCGTTTCTTTTGGATTCCGGCCTTATGAATTGGGGATTCTTCTTTATGTGCTCCACCAGCCTTTCGCGGTACTTGCCCATCTGGAAGAAATAGCTCTCCTCGCTTACCTCTTCAGGCTCCTTTCCGTGGACAGGGCACTTGCCGTCCTTCAGGTCCTTCGCAGTGTAATACGTCTCGCATTCGACGCAGTATAGGCCCTCGTACATGCTCTTGTATATCTCGCCCTTGTCGAAAATCCTCTTGAATATCTCCTGGGCCACCTTGATGTGCCTCGGCTCGGTGGTCCTTATGAAGTCGTCGTAAGAGATGTCCAGGACATCGCAGAGTCTCTTGAAGAAGACCACCATTTCGTCGACGAACTGCTGGGGGGTCTTCCCGGCCTTCCTCGCATTCCTCTCTATCTTCATGCCGTGCTCGTCTGTTCCCGTGGAGAAATGGACATCGAATCCCTTAAGCCTTTTGTATCTCGCGATGGTGTCTGCGCATATCTTCTCGTACGCATGCCCCATGTGTGGCTTGCCGCTGGGATAGTCTATCGCGGTCGTAATGAAAAACTCTGGCATCTTTATCACCCCTGAGCTGGATTTTTAAAATGTTGTGCAGTATCATTTAAAAGGTTATGTGGATGGATCGCCTTTCAAAAGAACCAAAAAAATCGGGCATTACTCGCCGACGCCCTTGATCTTCAGGATGACCTTGTTCTCCCTGCCCGAGATCGGCTCCGTGTCTATCACGCCCCTTTCCTTGAGGTTCTTGATGAGCCTTGACACCTTGGCCTTGCTGAAGTCGGTCTCCTTTACGAGCAGCCTCTGCCTGGCCTCTCCGCCCCCCTTGGCCACGATATCCACTATCTTCTTCTCATCCTTGTTCAACAGCGGCAGGACCTTTACCTCCTTCTGGACGGGGCCAGAGCCCTTTCTCATGTACACGGCGATAAGCACCATCGCTATGATGACCAATGATGTCAGGGCCACGATGGAGATGTCCCACATGATCCCCCCGTCGCCGGCCATCTCGAACAGGACCGAGAAGCTCAGCGAATCATTGGTCGTGAGGTTCATCTTCTCCCATGAAACGATCATGTGCTTTCCGTCAGTGAGGACCTTCCCGTCGGGCGGGAAGAAAGACTGGTTGGCGATCTCCCCTGTGAGCACTCCCTTGGAGGGAAGCTTGATTATGCTGAACATCCTGTCGGTGGGCATGGCTATAGGATACGTGGTCCGAAACTCATAATCGTCCCCAACCCTCTTCACTGCGTTCGTGGTGGCGAAGCTCAGCTTGATTGTCGTATCCTCAGGGGACATGCCGTAGAAGTCGCATCTGATCACGCTTCCGCTCCCGACATTATCGAAGCTGCACATGTTGGTGCCTGACAGCGTCGCGACAGATAGG
>CAYRIP010000016.1:0-12115 GCA_964424395.1 uncultured archaeon
AGAGGGAGCGTCAAGCTGACCGCGACACCGGCGAAGAAGGGTGAGAAGGAGGTCGTCGTGTCGGTCTCATCGAAGCAGCATCCCTCGAAGGTCGTGGATGCAGTAAGCATGCTTTCCGCCGTGGACTGCAGGTCCGTGGCTGTCTCGATGTCCGGATCCAAGGAGGTCTGCAGGGGCGATGGGGCCAGCTTCGTGGCCAAGGTGGAGAACACCGGGACCGTGACGACATCATATCATCTCAGCCCGTCAGTGGGAACGCTGGATAGGACAAAGGTGATCCTAGGCCCGGGCGAGGCAGAGAATGTCATACTGGATATCGAAAAGACCACCAAAGCGGGCGTGCAGACCGTGAATGTGCTCGCTTATGACGGGAACGTTTCCGATGAGGATTCCACAACGCTCTATGTCCAGAACTGCTATGACGCCGTCCTGGAAGTGAGCCCCGAGGCGGTCAGCGCATGCAAGGGCGACACTGTCACCATGGACGTTGATGTCAAGAACAAGGGCGACCTTGATGATTATTACACCCTTAAATACGACGGGAAGGTGACCGAGTTCGGGCTGGACAGCGGCGAATCGCATTCCGTGGCGGCGAAGATACCGGTGAATCATTTCTGGGAGAGCGCAAACGAGGTGCTTTTCGTGCTGGAATCCGAAAACGGCGTGCATATCGAGAAGCCCGCCTCCTTAAAGGTGATGAAGAAGGTCGAGTGCTATTCCGTCGACCTAAGCATTGTAAACGGCGATGTGGTGAAAGAGAAGCAGACCAGCCTGGAGATAGGCTACGGGGAAGCTCTGGAGCTTAGCATAGCCAACATGGGCCTTCGGGCGGACACCTACGGCATCATAGTGGACGGCCCGGACTGGGCTCACATCAGCGAGGATTCGTTCTTCATGACGCCGCTGCAGAGAGAGGAGCTCTATCTTTACCTTTCCCCCACATACGAGGCGGGAGAGGGAGAATACGAGATCACGGTCATAGCGAACTCCGACCTGGCGATTTCGGGCGTGGAGATAAGGGCGACGGTCCTGAGGGAGCCCTCGACCGGCGAGGTGTCAATCAACATAACTTCGGTCGAGAACGGCACGGGCAATTTCATATGGTTCCCGTCGTCTGGCCACATGACCGGACAGTTCCTAGGCGTTGAGGGAGCGTCGATCGAGGCCATCAGCATAGCGGCGATAATCATAGCAGCCGTCGCGATCCTGCTGCTCAGGTTCGTCGTTTTCAAGTAACGGGCACTGTCCCTTTGACCACCATTTCTAGGAACGCATCGATCAAACCTATAGACCCGTTCTGCGATAACAATATATACCAGGGAATGAAATAATTATTACAATGATTTCCTTTGGGGGAAAGAACTAGACGCTTTTAATCGATTGAGGGATCGAATTTAAGCGCTTTGTATGTGGCAACTTTCTAGTTGGACTTTTCATCATGAATTATTTCTAATTGAACTTGAAAAGGGAGCTTAAAAAAAATTTCGCTACTCCATTATATATTTCGGGTAGTCCATTTAAAAAATCTAAGGGAGGGAAATCATATGGAATCGTTAGTACAACGCGTATTTGAGAAGAGCTTGGCGGGCGAGGGAGAGCCTGTTGAAGCTCCACCAACATTCGAGGACACTATCCAGGACGAGTTCGGACTGGACGTTAAGGAGGCCAGCATATTGATAGTGGGCGCTGGCGGAGCGGGAAACAACATGGTGACGAGGCTGACCGACATGGGGATCAAGGGAGCCCAGACGGTGGTCATGAACACGGACGTAAAACAGCTGTCCGTGAGCAGGGCCCATAAGAAGCTCCTGCTCGGCAGGGAGACCACAAGGGGTCTTGGTGCCGGCGGATATCCCGAGGTCGGAAGGAAGGCGGCTGAGGAATCTGAAAAGGACATCAAGAAGCTGCTGGAAGGAGTGGACATGGTCTATACCCTGGCAGGCCTCGGCGGCGGGACCGGTACCGGTTCGGTGCCTGTGCTGTCAAAGATGGCCAAGGAGATGGGGGCGATATCGATCGCCTGCGTGACCATGCCATTCAAGATAGAGGGAGCAAGGATAAGGAAGGCAGAGGACGGGCTGCACGCGCTCAGGCAGGTGTGCGACACGGCTATCGTCATAGAGAACGATAAGCTGCTTAAGGTCGCAGGAGACCTGCCGCTGCAGGAGGCATTCGGCGTCGCCGATGAGCTGATAGCAACCACCGTCAAGGGAGTGACGGAGACAATAGCCACGCCGTCCCTTGTGAACCTCGACTACGCCGACGTGAAGACCATAATGCATTCGGGTGGCGTCGCAGCCGTGGGATTCGGAGAATCCAACACGGCCGACAGGGCGGAGGAATGCATAACAAAGGCCCTGACCAACCCATTGCTCGAGGTCGACTACACGGGCGGCAGCGGAGCTCTGATACACATCACCGGAGGGAACGACCTGAAGCTGGACGAGACCAACATGATAGGGGAGTACGTCTCGAAGCTTCTGGATCCTGACGCACAGGTGATATGGGGCGCGAGGATTGACCCGGAATTCACGGGCAGGATCCGCGTGATAACCATAATCACCGGCGTGAAGTCTCCCTACATACTGGGGCCGGTGGCGATGGAAGAGGAGCGGCAAGGCTTCTCTCGCGAGCTCGGTATACCGATGCTGCACAAATGATGGGGGGAACCTCCCTTTCCCTCCCAATTTCATTTATTGTCAGCCATCACTAGGTCCGGCGCTTGCCGGGCCTGGAGCCTTTTTTTAGGCGCCTCCCGCAATATTCCTTTATGGCGCACTTCATCCTGATCCACGGGGCGTACGGCTCGCGTGACGAGAACTGGTTCCCCTGGTTGAGGCTCGAGCTGCACCGCCTCGGCCAGAATGTCCATATACCGCAGTTCCCGACCCCGGATGGGCAGAGCCTTGAGAGCTGGATGCGGGCATTCAGGCACTACAGAAGGTACCTGATGCGAGACACCATACTAATAGGGCATAGCCTCGGGCCGGCTTTCATCCTCTCCGTTCTCGAAGGGCTGAAGAGGCCCGTTCGTGCCGCCTTCATGATATCTGGGTTCATCGGGAAGCTCGGGATATCGGAGTTCGACGGCTTGAACACCACCATCACCGAGAAGGAGTTCGACTGGAAGGCTATCAGGAAGAACTGCGGTAAGTTTCGGTTCTTCGCCAGCGCCAACGACCCGTATGTCCCCGTCGAGAAGGTCAGGCAGATGGCCAGGTTCGTCAAGCGCAGGCCGCGCGTGATGAAGGATGCGGGCCACTTCAACAAGGAATGCAGGTTCACGGAGTTCGAGGCCCTCCTCAAGGAGATCAAGAGACTGCTGGCGAAGCCGATTGAGCCGAAGGGCGTCGTTCCCCGCGGCCATAAGCCATGGAGACGAACGTATCAATAGTGATCCCGACCCTGTCCATGTACTGCATCTCGAATTCAGTGTCGTACTTGATGAGGGGGCCTCTCGGCGAATTGAGGATCGCGTCCCAGATGTGGACGACGGATTCAGCGTTGGGCCTGTACAGCTCGATGAAATAGTGGCTCAGGCACCTGCCTCGCCCGTAGCTTCCGCAGAGGAAGGCCTTTGACAGCGACCGGATTCCATTGGTCTCATGTGCCCTCTCGGGTTTGGGGTCCCAGTTGTGCGTGAATATAACATGATCCACAAGGCCGTCCTCTGCCAGCCCGCTCGATTCCAGGACGTAGGAGGGATAATCATCGATCAGCACCACTGGCATCCTCCCGCTCGCATGCTCAGCAGCCATTCGCATGTTATCCATGACATATCCCTCTCTAGCATCCGGCAGGTTCAGCGCTATCGCCTCGACCCGGCGGTAGAACGGATGGACCATGATCAGGCCTTCATAGTCCAAGGGCGCAAGCTTTGCATGATGCCGGGCATGTTTCCGGCTAGACGCCGTGAAAAATATGTGATCATCTTCCCCCAGTGCATCGAAAAGATCGGGATATAGCCTGGCCTTCCTTGCCAGCTGCTGCAGAAACATCAGCTCCCTTGGCATAGGGAGTGTTGCCGGCAAGTTTTAAATTTGAATGCTATCGAACAAAGAAATGACAAACGGGTTGGGGAATCCTCAGTAGAGGTCCTTGTGGACGACTTCGCCCAGCTCCTTCCTCTTCGTCCTGCTGGGCTCGGAGGCCGGATATCCCACCGGGATGACAGCGAGGGGCTTAACGTGCTGCGGAAGGACCAGGATCTCCCTTACCTTCTCGTCGTTGAAGGAGCCTATCCAGCAAGTCCCGATTCCCTTATCCCACGCTGCCAGAATGAGGTTCTGGGCGGCAGTCGATGTGTCCTGGACGGAATATAGCGACTTGCCGCGCTCCCCGTATGCGTTCGATACGGTCCTCAGGTTCGAGCATACGACTATTATTATCGGCGCCTGCGCTATGAAGGCCTGCGCGTACGCCGCTTCCGCCAGCCTGCCCCTGGTCTCCTCGTTCCTGACCACGACGAACTCCCAGTCCTGCACGTTGCCCGCGGAGGGCGCATGGATGGCGGCGTCAAGGATATCGTCCAGGACGTCATCTGGAATCCCATCGGGCTTGAAGCTCCTTACGGAAGCCCGGGATTTTATGCATTCTATCGTGTTCATGACTATTGATTGGGCGGATGATTAAAAAAACGTTCCGCGTCTCCGCCCGGGTTGCCGGCAAGCCCTCATATCTGGCTCCCGATGCAGCCGCAGTATATGCCGTCCGTGAAATAGCAGCCCTTCCCGCTTTCCGTGACAGAGAGGACGAGCTCCTTTCCCTCATGGTCGATCTTAATCATGATCCTGGACGGCTCGCCTGCGCTCGCCTCCACTGTCCTCTCAAGCTCCGGGTCCTCATGCAGGTGGTCGAGTAGGAAATCCTTGTCAGAGAGCTGGGACTCGTACCTGCTGAAGACGAAAGGGCTCACGCATCCCTCGGTGAGGCCTC
The DNA here is from genome assembly GCA_964424395.1 of uncultured archaeon. Classification (GTDB taxonomy): domain Archaea; phylum Aenigmatarchaeota; class Aenigmatarchaeia; order QMZP01; family JAFGSV01; genus JAFGSV01. Next base: position 4,936 of record CAYRIP010000016.1, read on the forward strand.
CCGACAGGAACGGGTTGTCCCTCAGCGAAGCGGAGAGGTTGGCCATGTCGTCCATGCTCATCCCGAACATGGAGGTGAAGCTCTCAGTGGGGTCTGGGAATCCCTCGAAGAACGCAAGGGAGACAGCGACCACCGCGATTATTATTACCAGGCCCATAATCTTGTGGGCGTCCTTAAAGAACCTGGAAATATCGAGCTTCATGCCCTTCTTCTTGACCTCTCCGTCCCAGGCATCGAGTATCACCCGGCCCTGCATCTCATCCTTCTTCAGCTCTACGTCCCATTCGTTCGCTATCATCTTGGCCTTTGCCGCCTTGTATCCCGACAGCACGGCCTCCGCTTTCTTGATGGCTTCCTTCTCCGTCAGGGCCTTCGCCCCGCTCTTCAGCTTGTCCTCGAGGACAGCGACCTTCCTTAGCAGCGAATCGACGATGTCACTTGACCCCTTGGAGTCCACGTCGTGGGTGATGAGCCTGTAAGCGAGCGCCAGCAGGACCGAAAGCGCAAGCCCCGCGGCCATCATGTCCAGCTGCAGCATGTTGAGGACGCCCTTGCTCAGGTAGGGGATGAATCCCGCAAGCGACATCCCGCCTATGAGGCATATCGCTCCTGACAGGAATTTGACGCCGATCTCCAGGACGAAGGGGTGGGCGTTCCTGTACCCCCTCATGGCTACCGTGCCGCAGAACCAGATGAAGAAAAGATAGAACGTGATCTGCATTATGAAGAGCATGGCTGGGAGCATGGCAAGCAAGTCCGGTAGAACGGTGACGATGCCTGACATGTCCATTAGGATAATTAGTGCCAGGCCGAATAAATATAGAATGCCCCTGCTTTCACTGATGCCTGAAGAGGTCCCATATCTTTCTCTTCTTCCTTCTCTGCATCATGGACAGGTTCGCTCCGGTGAGGATGATGAGAAGCCCGCTTGCCATCGATATTGTAAGCATGCCATCGCCTATCCCGGGCTTTATGCAGTTGGCGGAGTTCCCGACGTCATAGCAGAAGAATGCCAATATAGCGAGGATTGCGGTTATGAGAAGGAGGGTCAAGTTCGTTGAATCCAGCCCCATAAGCAGTTCTTGGCGCCTGAGCTAAAATATCAGACGCCTCGTACCATTCGCGCGCGATAAAGCCATAGGGGGGTGGGCAGGTCGAAGGCGAACGGACCGAAACTAATTTAAAAAACCTTTGCAGCATATTAGATTGATAAGACGATATTCAAAAACGTTCGGTGAGATGACATGGCAAGGATGTTTTCGAGGAAGAAGGGGAAGTCCGGTTCCAGCAGGCCTTCGAATAAGAAGGCTGCGTGGGTCAGCTACAAGCCAGAGGAGATCGAGCAGATAATCGTCAAGCTGGCGAAGGCCGGGAAGAGCCAGGCCGAGATAGGGACCATAATCAGGGACCAGTACGGCATCCCCTCCTCCAAGGCAGTGATGGGAAAGAGCGTACAGAAAGTCGTAACCGAAAAGGAGCTCGGTTCGGAGCTGCCGGATGACCTTCTGAATCTCATCAGGAGGGCAGTCAAGCTGAGGGCCCATCTGACCGGCCACAAGCACGACCGCTACTCGAAGAGGGGACTTGAGCTGACCGAATCGAAGATCAGAAGGCTTGCGAAGTACTACAAGGGCAAGGACATACTCCAGGAGAAATGGAGCTATGACCCGGAGAAGGCCAAGCTGCTTGTAAGGTAGACGTTCATTCTGCTGCGCGCCAGCAATGCGAATCCTTGGATGTTCCTACAAAAGAATTCTTGATGCGCAGATATCAGCTGCTCAGGCCTTCTCGTACTTGAGGACGTCGAGGTATGTCTGGCCCAGCTTGGTCTCTTTTATCTCGGCGAAGACCCTGACCTTGTCGATGGGGATGTCCTCGCCGCTCCTTACGACCGCCGATCCGGTGTCGTCGAAGAGGACGTACCATACGTCCTTTTTGCCCCTGCTCGAAAGCTTGATTATCCCCTCCATGGAAACGCTCTTGCCTATGTAATCATTTGGCGACTGCGCGAGGTCCGCGGAGGTTATCATTGATAGAGCAGCTGAGGTGTCCATCGGCTTCCTGGGCCTCTGCTGCTTTTTCGATTTCCCCGGAGCAGGCGCCGCCGCCTGCCCATCTTCATCGGCAGGAAGCTGGACCGGTTCCGGCCCTTCCTCGTCCTCGTTCGGCAACGATGGGACTGGCTCAGGCTCCTTCACTTCCGGAGGTTCGGGGAATGAAGGCTCCTCTTCATTCTCCGCGAAAGGCGCTTGAGCGGGCTCCGGCCCTTCTTCTGCTGGTGAAGATGCCAGGGTATCCGTGTCGTCTTCATTGGGAGGCCCATACTTCTCCTCATCCTTCATGGATGGGGCTTTCGCCCGTTCTTCTGGCTTCATGGACTGCGCCCGCTTGATCTCCTCCTCCATCGAGCCGGCATCGGCGGGCTTTCCTGCCTTCTCCGCCTGCTCATCCATGGATTCCTCGTAGCTATCAAGGTCCACGTACCGGATTTCCTCTTCCGGCTCGGGCTCCGACGCGGGCGGCTTCACTTCCTCGGGGGGCTTCTCCTCGACGGGCAGCTCCCCTGAAGGCTGGGCATCCTCCTCGGAAGGCGCCTCTTCGGCCTTCTCGGCCGGGAATGGCTCCATCATCGCGCCAGCCTGATCGAGCTCGACCCCTTCTTCCACTCCAGATTCGACAGCGGGCTGGGCATCCTCCTCTCCGAAAGGCAGTTTCTGCTTCTCATCCGCCTCAGGCTTCTCGGTCCCAGGGATACCAGGGGGCGGCTTGGCGGCGCCGGGGACTATCGAAGCCTTTATCGATTCTATGTCCGTGGGTCCCGTATCGGCCTGCTCGGGCCTGGGCGCCTGCTCATCTTCACTGCCTTCCCCCTCATCCGCGAAAGCGTATTGGAGCCCGCCCTCCCCATCGGCCGCCTCCTCGGGCGCCTTCGCCGCCTCCTCGGGCGTCTTGGCGCTTTCTTCGGGAGGCTTTGCACCTTCCTCTGGGGGTTTATTTTCCTCCGGGTGCTCCGCCGGAACTGCATCGACCTCCTGCAGGCTTTTGATCTGCCTCTGCTTCCTAAGTATTAGCACGACTATGATGGTAAGAGCCGCTCCGAGCCCGACCAGCAACAGTATGAGGACTTCCTGGCTCGTTTCGAACATAATTCTAATTAGTGATTTTCCTTAAATAAATGATTTCGGATATCCGGCCGTATAAGCCCACGATTCCCGGGAAAATGGGGGGTGCCCAACCATTTAAAAAGCACGATTCCAATAAACAAGGGATGATTCTATGATGGAGAAGCTCGAGGCGCTGGTGAAGAAAGCGAAGATGGCGGGAGACGCAATAGCCGCGCAAAGCGGGGAGATCAGGATCGTCTCGCACTACGACGCGGACGGGATATCGAGCGCCGCTATAATGGTGAAGGCCATGCTGAGGGCCGGAAAGAGGTTCCACCTCTCGCTCGTCAAGCAGCTGAGCGACAATGTCATAATGTCGCTCGCGGAGGAGAAGAGGAGCTTCATAGTATTCCTCGACCTGGGCTCAGGGCACATCGAGTCTATCAAGAGCCATCTGCCGGGGTCAGACGTTGTTATCATCGACCATCACCAGCAGCAGGGCGAACTGGAAGGCAGCAGGATACTGCAGATCAACCCGCTCGATTTCGGGGTCGAGGATGACATATCGGGGTCAGGAGTGACCTACATTGTCGCAAGATCGCTCGGCCCTCAGAACCGCGACCTTTCAGGCATAGCCATAATCGGCGCCATCGGCGATTCGCAGATAGGGTCGATCGGAGAGGAATGGGGGCTCTTCGGACTCAACAGGGAGATACTGAAAGACGCCGTGGAGACTAACAAAATAAAGGTGATGAAGGGACTGAGGATATGGGGCCGCTACACAAGGCCCATACACAAGGCGCTTGAATATTCGGTCGAGCCGTTCATACCCAACGTGAGCGGATCTGAATCCGCCGCAGTCCAGTTCATGCACGAGCTCGGGATCCCGCTGAAGAAGGAGAGCGGCGAGTGGAGGACCATGGCCAACCTGAGCGAGGAGGAGCAAAGAAAGCTCGCCTCCGGCATCATTGCGGAGAGGGTCAACGGCGGGCACCCTAACGCGGAATGGATATTCGGCGATGTGTATGAGCTGCTCGACAAGGGCGGCGAGTGCAGGGACGCAAACGAGTTCGCCACCGTGCTCAACGCCTGCGGGAAGATGGGCAGGGGCTACCTGGGAGTCCAGCTTTTACTGAACGTGGCCAAGGCCTTCCTCGAGGTCAAGTGGGTTCTCGAGAAGTACCGAAAGACCGTCGGGGAGGCGGTGAGATGGATATTCACCCAGTTCGAGAAGCAAGATGAAAAGGTCGTCAGGAAGGAACCTGACGCATGGTACGTGCTTGCCGGCTCAAAGATAAGCGAGCATATAATTTCGAACGTCATCAGCATCGTCGAGAAGTCATCGAACCCGCAAGTCCCGGTATTCGCATTCGCGGACGCCGAGGACGGGGTCAAGGTCTCGGCGAGGGCCAGCAGCAAGGTCGTCGAGAAGGGCTTGAACCTCAAAAGCGTCCTCTCGAAGGCAGCCGAGAAGGTCGGCGGGCAGGGCGGGGGACACAGCGGGGCCTCCGGGGCGACCATCCCCGCGGGCACCGAGGAGGAGTTCATCAGCGCAGTCGGGGCCATTTTGTCGCCAAAGAAGGAAACAAATAAAAGCTTAGATGTTGAAAAGAATATAAATCCTGAACCGAATCCCTTGGATTCGGCAGGGGAGGACGCACATGCCAGCGCCAAAGAAGAAGATAAGCAAGAAAGCAGCGGAAAGGAAGTGGAAGGGGAAGGACTGGTTCAGTATTTCGGCTCCTGACTGGCTCGGGGGCACCGAGATAGCCGATACCCCGGCCACGGACTCGAAGATAGTCAAGGGCAGGGTCATCGAGGTCCCTGTCTCTGAGCTGACGAAGGACCAGTCGAAATACTACATGAGGCTCAAGCTTCGGGCGGAGAAGCCGACGGAGAGCGGGGTCAAGACCAAGTTCCACTCGTTCTTCTGCGTGAACGAGTACGTCATGAGGATGGGCAGGAAGGGCCTTGGCAAGGTCACCATATACGAGGACGTCGAGACCAAGGACCACTGGAAGCTTCAGGTCAGCGTCATAGTCATACTCAACAGGAGGGGCAACGCCGAGATAAAGAAGAAGATGAGGGCCCTTGCCTCAAAGATCCTAATTGAGAAGGCCAAGGACCTCGATCACGGGGATTTCGTCAAGGCATGCATGGCCGGTGTGTTCCAGATGAAGATCAAGAAGGCCGGCAGCAAGGTGTACCCGGTCAGGTTCTGCGAGGTAATCAAGATCGAGACGACAAAGCTCGGCGATTAAGCCCTGATTCTTTAAAAAATGGCGTCTGCTGCTGATTCACCGGTATTTGTTGCCGGTGCTCCTGTACTGTTTGGTCACGCCGTCAAGGGTCGTGATGTCAAGCTCGTCATCTCCGTCCTTTATGTAATTGCTGGACATGCTCCCGTAGCTCTCACGCTTCACAGGAGCGGCTAACCCGACACCCACCATCTTCTCTGCGATGGGGCTCTGCGGTATGACGCCAAGCCCCTCCATATGTTCCAGCGAAAGGGTGACCGGCGCCTGGGTCGATGATGACGCCTTGAACTTCCAGACCAGCATGCCCTCGCTTGAGACTGCATACATATGGCAGTCCCAGCAGCCGAAGTACACAACGCCTCCCGCGGCCTTGGGCGCGGAGCTGGCAAACCCTTGGGTCTTGTACTTCCAAAGCTGCACGCCATCGAGGTCCAATGCGTAGAGGTTCTGGTCGCAGGAGCACAGATATATCATGTCATCGGTCACCTCGGGATTCCCGTATATGATGTTTCTGGTCTTGAACTTCCATTGGAGCAGGCCGGTCTTGGCATCGAGGACGTAGAGGTTGTGGTCGGAGCATCCGAAATACACCCTTCCCCCCTTGGCGACCGGCTTGGAAGCGCAAGGCCCAAAGGTCCTGAACTTCCAAAGGAGATTCCCTTCGGTCGACAGGGCGTAGAGGTTCTTGTCCGTTGAAGGTACGTAGACGATCCCGTCATATGCAGCAACAGGCTCGACCACGTAATCCTCGGTCTTGAACTTCCATAGCAGATGGCCCTGCGGCGAGACCGCGTATAGGTTCTTGTCGAAGGACCCGAAGTATATGGCGCCGCTGTCCCAGATGGGAGACGCTGATATCGACCCGGGCGTCCAGAACTTCCAGTGCATCGTCCCATCCTCGGCGTCAAGGGCGTAGAGGTTTTGGTCCCTTGAGCCGAAATATACGACGCCGTCCCTTACCAGCGGTGTCGAATTCACTATGTCCCTTGCCCTGAAGCGCCAAAGAAGCGTCCCATCCATATCAAGGCAATAGAGGTGATGGTCGTACGACCCGAAGTATATCCTGCCTCCTGCTATGGTGCACCCCCTGCAAATGCAGACGGGCCCGTTGGTCCGAAACTTCCAGACGAGCGTCCCTGTCTCTACGTCGACTGCGTAGAAGAACTTATCGCAAGAGCCGAAGTATACGATGCCGTCCCTGATCACGGGAGTCGCCCCGACGCTTCCCCCCTCGCCAATCCGAAAGATCGCGTCCCTTTCCTTCTCCCGAAGCACCGTAAGCACGTCGAACAGCTCGATCTCCCTCGTCACAGACTGGTCTAAGAAGCCGCCGGTATTCAGGCTGAAATCCGAATCTATGTACCTGTCCATGCTCGTTAATTGATTCAGTGCTGTTATTAAACTTACTTCCCCTGCACAGGGTATATATATAAGCCTCCATGATTCATTATTGTCATGGAAGCGTACAATCTCGTTAAGCTTGGCCTAACCGAGGGGGAGGCCTCCGTCTATCTGGCGCTGCTAGAATCGGGGCCAAGCACGGTGGGCCCTATTGTTAAGAAGGCAGGCGTCGCATACTCGAACGTATACGAGATCCTAGAAAGGCTGATAAAAAAGGGCCTCGTCAGCTTCATCATCAAGTCCAAGACCAAGCATTTCCAGGCAGCCGATCCTACGGGGCTAAACGATTACATAGGCAACAAGGAAAAGGAGATAAGAAAGGAGAAAAAGCTTGTAGAGAAGCTCATCCCCGAGCTTTCCCAGCTGTCCAAGATGAAGGGCGAGAAGCTGCTCGCCGAGGTGTTCACCGGGATGAAG
>CAYRIP010000017.1:0-1523 GCA_964424395.1 uncultured archaeon
GCACGACCTCAGGAGGCTGCTCCTTCACGCGAGCAACATACACAGCCACACCGCCCATCTCTTCTTCCTTGCGGCACCTGACTACCTAGGACTTGATAACGCGATAGAGATGGCGAAGAAGCATAGGAAGCATCTTGAGCTGGCTATCGAGCTGCAGAGGCTCTCAAGCGGCATAGTCAAGACGATCGGGGGAAGGTCGCTCCATCCAGTTACGCCCCGTGTCGGCGGCTTCCATTCCGTTCCCGATAAGGATGGAATAAGGAAGATGATATCTGATTTCAAGAAGGTCAAGGAGCTGTCAGAGGCTGCAGCCAGGCTTTTTATGTCTTTCAAGCCTCCCAAGTTCGAGAACAAGACCGAGTACCTGGGGCTGACGAAGAAGGGAGAGTACCCCCTATATGACGGTGACGTATCCTCTGTCGGATCATCGAGCTTCAAGCCGAGCGATTACCTGAAGAACATCGATGAGGAGGTCGTCTTCAGGTCAAGCGCGAAATACTCGAAATTCAGAGGGAAACCCTATAAGGTGGGCGCTCTGAGCAGGCTCAACCTAAACCACAAGAACCTTTCGCCATCGGCCAAGGCTCTTCTAAGGAAATCCAAGCTGAAGATGCCGTGCCACTCATCATTCATGAACAACTTCGCGCAAGCGCTGGAGATGGTGCATTTCTCGGACCTAGCGGTAGAGCTGCTCAGCAAGTACGAGGAGTCGGGGATGAAGGACGAAAAGATCGATATGAAGCCTAAGAGGGGCGAGGGGATCGGAATATGCGAAGCCCCACGCGGGACCCTCATACACCATTACAAGTTCGATGCCAGAGGGAAGGCAACGTTCGCGAACATAATCACCCCCACATGCCAGAACGTCAGGAACATCGAGTTCGACATGCAGAAACTGATACCCTCCATTGTCAAGCTGCCAGAGGATAAGATAAAGAGGTCCCTGGAAATCCTCATCAGGGCTTATGATCCATGCTTCTCATGCTCGACGCATTTTCTTGAGTTGTCGATGAAACGATAGCGCATCTCGAAGCATTTTTTCGTATATGGGCCAAGGCAATCTTTAAAAGAGTTAGCGGCAATTCTTTTAATCGAAATAGGCTGGGCGATACGATGTCGAACGTGATGAGAAGAATCAATAGGAAACCCGCAGGAAAAAGGAAAGTTCATTCTGGTATCGGAAAGGGGGGCAGGCTAAGCGAGATGCAGTTGAACAGACGAAGTCTCATCTCTGTGGCAGCTGCCGCAGCCGTGTATGCGGGATTGGAGGGTTCCGGACATGGCATCATCAGCGGAAGCAGCAGGATTCAGGATTACCGGAAAAGAAGAGCGGCTCACAAGCCCATCGGGCAAGTGGCGGATATCATAACGAATAGCCTGGGTTTTGACCTTTTCATGGAGCCTAAGGACAACGGCGGTAACAGGAACCTTGTGATAATGCAGGAGCTCCATTATCGGACAGACAGAGCGCAATACGAATTCTTCAGGCGTATGCAGATATTCCGATCATTGAAAAAGTGGAA
>CAYRIP010000017.1:1533-8485 GCA_964424395.1 uncultured archaeon
AACGAGTTATACAAGTTGGATTCATTCTATTTTGACGGCATGACTTCAGACCCGGAGGATATCGTCAAGTCCCTTGACGTTCTGAGTGGGATATGGAAAAGCGATGTCGCATTGGATGAAAGGGCCAAGCTCAAGCAGCTTAGATACGGCGGGATGGGAGACGTGTATGGGACGGAGAAGCTAGATATATATCTTGAGAACGAAAGGTTGCGTAGGATCGAGCAACTAATCAACGCCATCAAACAGGATGCGGATTCTGCCGGCAACAAAGAAAGGGTGAGTGAGATCGCTTCTCATTTGAAGGTTATGAGATACTTCCATACGGACATAACGCCGGAGAGATTGCCTGATTCTTCAGACGAACACGCCCGTGATGAGATCAGATTCCAGAACGAGCACAGGAACCCGTCGATGGCAGAAAGCATCTCCGACCGCCTGCGTTCATACACAACTGGAGGCGCTTGTATTGGATTCCTGCATGTCAAGCCAGAAGACTATTCGCCGGATCTTGGGTATGAATCGTTTCTTCCGTATCTCGATCAGTCCGATATATCCTATTTGGTGATGGACGCCGAATCGGTCGCGCATTCGATGCGTTCTCCCTGAGTGTTTTTTAGCAAGCGTAAACAAAATATATTTGAACGCCGATAATAATGATCTATGAAAATGTGGACTGGGAAGCAAATCATAACGGACATTATGATGTTGTGCATTGGTGCGGCATTCATCTGTTTTCTATACCCGTTCGATATCCCGTTGACAGCGCTGCTGATACTTAGTTCCGTATTCTTGCTGAAGTTTTGGTTTGGCAGGAGGGAGCTTTATCATTTCATCACCGCGATTGTCATAGGGACACTAGCCGAGATCGCGGCTACATATTCCGGCGCCTGGATTTATGCTTACGCCACATTGATGATCATCCCGCTGTGGGTGCCTATTGGTTGGGGGCTGTTCGTTATGATAATTTCGCACATAGCCGACTCACTCGTATCCCAAGAATACAGAAAAAACCGCTGATGATCCGCATCCCCAATCTTCAAGAGGACAGGATCCTCTTCACTGCCTCTGTCGCTGCTTTTGCGTTGGAGCCTATCGGAATCCCTATGATCTTGGCATCTGGAAGCATGTTCATCTCAAGGAGGATCTTAAGCATGAGCCCCAGGTCCTGGTCATGGACCGTAGCGCTCTTGGACCTCCTGAACCCGTCGACGCTGTCGAATAGAGACACCTCGTCGATCCCCTTGATCGCATCCAGTATGTACAGGTCCGTGCCGCCAGCGTAGCCGAGGATGTCCATCGGGGTGTCGCACTTGACGAATCGTATATCATCCGAATAGCCGACGAGACCCTGGCATACCGAGAAGGCGATGTCATCGCCCTCGAATCCCTCGCTGCCGAAACAGAGGACAGTCTTAGTATGCAAGCAATCACCAGAAACCAAATCCCATTTTTATATTCATGTCTCATATTAATATTAAACCTGTCAAAAGGCGGTTTATGTCATGTGCCTCGCTCTGATCGGGAAGGTCCTGGATGTGACCGGGAAGGATGCGACTGTCGACCTCTGCGGCAAGAAGAGGAAGGTATGCGCCGAGTTCCTGAAGCCCAGGGCTGGGGACAGGGTAATGGTGTTCAACGACTTCATAATAGAGGTAATCGAGGATTGATGGTATGGAATTCAGGGCATTGCCTATAAGGGACAAGGAGCTTTTCCTCCGCTACGCGATCCCTTGCGGGGAGGTGCTCGTTCGAAGGGGCGAGCTCAAGCAGGAGCTCTTAAAAGACCTGAAGGATTCGGTTGAGATGGGCCAGGAGATCGACGCCCCCGTGGGCGATATCTTCAAGGTCGCTACCAGGATGTGCACGATACTTGCAAAGCGGATGGGCAAGTCCGATATCGATGACGAGGTCATACGCAGGTACTTCATGCTGGAGCACGAGAAGGCCATCAGGTGGCGAAAGCAGGTCAGGCCCGACATCGATGTCAGTGAGTGCATGGTTTATCCTGGCAAGGTCTTAAGGATCGACTTCGACAAGGCTCTCGTTCAGACGCCGCTCGGGGAGGCGATGCTGAGGAACGAGTTCAACCCGAACCTGAGCAAGGGCGACCTGGTGAGCACGCATTACGACTTCGTCTCCGAGAAGATAAAGAGAAACCACGCCAGGAAGATGCTGCAGGAAAGGTAGTCCCTTAAAAACGCAATCGCTATTTCTTATTCAGACGTCGACAGCGCAGACAGAACCGGTGTCGCAGGGCGGATATAGCCAGTACTGGATGAGGAGGGCGAACAGATAGATCGATATCAAGGTTGACACCACCATTATGACTGTAAGGGTCATGCTGAAGTTCCTCTTGTCGTGCAGGAACCTTCCGAGCCTGACCATGCCCTTCCTCGTCAGCCAGGCGCTCAGCGCTATCCTCATCCTGTTGTCGAACGATACCGAGCAGCGCTTGCCCCTGATCTTGTCCATGAAGCAGAGCCAACCCTCCTTCATATAGACCCTGTATTTAGGAAAGAATATGCTTGCGATAGCGAAATATGTCACCAAAGCAAGGCACGGGATGCAAAATAATACCATCCTATCACTTATCCATATACCTTTAAATTAATTGCAGTTTGTCACTGTTATACCCATCCGTTCTGTTACTGGCGAAGCTCTACATATGTCGTGTTCTTGACGGTGATGTTGTTATGAGACACCTCGCACTGGATATCGTATGTTCCGGCGCCGATCCCCCCGCAGGTATTGCATGACGGAAGCTTGTATATGAAATCGAACCTGTTCGTCCCAGCGCTTAGATTCACGGTCTTGATCATGTCCAATTTGTTCTTGACGCCTTTTGCCGTCAGCCGGACGCCCTCGAGGCCGGTCATGCTGTATATCGTCACGCTGAGATTCATCACCTCAGCCGAATGGTACAGCTCCCTGTCTGTTGAAAGGTCCACCAGCGAAAATTCCGCTTTCTCCAAAACCACCGCACGGACCTGCGCTTCCCCTTCTGACACCCGTCCGGTAGCGTTCATATCAGCCGAACGGTAGCTGAGGCAGCCCGATGATATGAAGAGGGCGAACATTGCGAGCGTGAGGGCCAAGCTGATCGGTCTCATCATTTCGCCTTCGTCTTCTCGTTAAGCTCTTTTAGCAGCTTGTCCAGGTCTATCCCATATGACTTGGCTATCTCGCCTATCTTCAGAGTGCCCATCTCATATGCGGCCATTGGGCAATGAAGGCACGGCGTCTTGTGCTTCTCCAGTATCTCCCCGGAACCTTCCCTCTTCATCACTTCCGCGAGCGTGGAGTCCTTCGTAATCCTGGCTTTCGTCTTTGTCATTGTGTCTCACCTCATGCAATTTTTAGATTATTATCGTTGCTTTTCTGGTTTATTAAGATAGCTCATTTCTTCCCCTTTTTGCCTTTCCTGCTGATGTAGTCCTGGATGGCAGCGTGCAGGGCGTCGGCTGCGAGGTTTGAGCAGTGCATCTTTATCGGCGGAAGTCCCTTCAATGCTTCAGCGACATCGCTGTTTGTGACCTCGAGCGCCTCTTCCAGGGTCTTTCCCCTTGCAAGCTCCGTGGTCATTGAGGATGTCGCTATGGCGGCTACGCATCCGAAGGTCTGGAACTTTATGTCCGTGATCCTCTCCTCGCCCCTCTTCCCTCCAACCTTTATGAATACCCACATGACGTCGCCGCAGATCGGGTTGCCGACCTTGCCGACGCCGTCCGGGTCCTTCATATCGCCCATGTTCCTCGGGTTCTTGAAATGATCCATTACCTTTTCGCTATACATGATCAATCACCTAATTTCCCATCACTTGAAGGGGCTTATCCTCCGGAGCGTGCCGACAGCCTCCCTCAGGTTATGAAGCATGTAATCCACCTCTTCGAGGGTGTTCTCCTTGCCAAGGCTTATCCTTATCGAGCCGTGCGCCTCCTCGGGCTTCAGCCCGATAGCCATCAGCACGTGGCTTGGCTTCAGGGACTTCGAAGAGCACGCCGATCCTGTTGAAGTGGCAATCCCCTTCAGGTCAAGATGGATGATAAGGGATTCCCCCTCGATCCTTCTGAACGAGAAGTGCGCGTTATTGCACAGCCTGTCCTTCATCGGGCCGTTCAGCCAGGAGTCCTCGATCCCAAGAGCTTCCTTTATGATCAGGTCCCTAAGGCCGGTCATGTGCCTGATGTCCTTTCCCTTCATTATATCCGTGGCCTTTGCGAATCCGACAATTCCCGCGACATTCTCTGTCCCGCTCCTCAGGCCGAACTCATGCCCCCCTCCGTGCATGGTGGGCTCGATCTTAACCCCGTGCCTAACATAAAGTCCCCCGACACCCTTCGGGCCGTGGATCTTGTGGGAGTTGATCGTGAGGAGGTCTATGTTGTCCTTCTTCAGGCTTATGGGGACCTTGGTGAAGCTCTGGCAAGCGTCAGTATGGAAGTAAACGCCGTGCTCGGCGCATATCTTCCCGAGCTCCCTTATCGGCTCTATCGTTCCTATCTCGTTGTTTGCGTGGATGACGGATGCTATGATAGTGTCCTTTCTTATTGCATTCTCCAGGTCGGCAGGATCAACGAATCCATACTTATCCACAGGGAGGTACGTGACCTCGAATCCCTGCCTGGCCAGCCATTTGCTGGCGTTAAGGACGCAGTCATGCTCGATCATGCTTGTGATTATATGCTTGCCCCTGCCCCTGTTAGCAAAGGCTGCTCCCTTCAGGGCTAGGTTGTTCGACTCCGTGCCTCCGCTCGTGAAGATTAGCCGGTGGTCCCTGGCATCCACTTTCTTATCAATGGCTCTCCTTGCGTCCGATATGCCCCTCTCCGCCTCGCGGCCGAAAGAGTGGAGGCTTGACGCGTTTCCGAACCTATCGCTGAAGTAAGGCCCCATCGCCCTCATCACCTCATGGTCAACCGGGGTGGTTGCCGCGTGGTCCAGGTAAATCCTATCCTTGCTCATTTGCAGCACCTGTTCATGCAATGCTTCCTGACGTGCTTCTCCACGGTCTCAAGTATGGGGATCACCGTATCCATGTTGAGTGAGTATATCCTCTTCTTTCCGACCTTCTTCACATCCAGGACGTGGCAACCGCTCAGCTTCTTCAGGTTGTGCGATACCGCGCTTTGCTCGCCGCCGACCTTCTCAGTTATCTCCGACACGCTTAGGGGACCTTCCCTTAGCGCGAGTATTATGTCGAACTTGGACCCGCTTGCGAAGTTCATGAAGAAGTTATTATATGAGGTATTTTTCATATGAAATATATTTCATAAGTTATATATAAAGGTTTCTGTTATAAATCGCCTATATTCCGATGATAGTGAAAAGCCTGAAGGCAATACCCCCTACAACTATCGCGAAAATTATCTCGAATGCCGTTATGAACATGGCCTTCCTGGCGCCTATCTCCCTTACCAGCGTGGATATCGTTGCCGCGCATGGGATGTACAGCATGGTGACAAGGGCGAACACAAGCATCTGGACCGGGGTCATCGCCAATGCGAAGTTCGTCGTGCCGATATAGCTTGCCAGCATCACGAGGGTAAGCTCCTTTCTGAGTATGCCGAATATCAGGAGTATGCCCGTTATCGCCGGAAGCCCCAGCCATCCGACCGTGACCGGTGACATGACGCCTGAAAGAACCTGAAGCGCTCCCGCTATCTCTAGGACCTTGATTGCGACGGTGGACGCGATTATCACCGGGAACGCTATAATCACGAATCCCTTGATCTTGAACCACGTCTGCCGAAATATAGTCATGTAATGGGGCACCTTGTATGTAGGCATCTCCATTATGAGACCGGTCGGCTCTCCTGGAAGAATCTTGAATGCTATCCTTCCGAGGGACAGAACGATGGCGGCATCTATGACATACAACAGAAGTGCCCAGCCAATACCGACGAACCTGCCGACAAGCCCGAGAATGACCGTCGTGACTGCGGCGCATGGGATCAGGGTTACGACGAATATCGCGATGAGCCTCTCCCTGTGGGTTTCCATGACCTTGCAGCCAAGGCACGCCGGAACGTTGCATCCGAATCCCATCATGAGAGGGATGAACGCCTTTCCATGAAGTCCCATCCTGTGCATCAGGCTGTCCATAAGAAACGCTATCCTTGCCATGTATCCGCTGCTCTCCATGATTCCAAGCGCTATGTAGAATGGGAGTATATACGGTATGACTACAGTGAGCGTGGCTATCAGGCCTTCTATGACGGCAATCGCTATGCTGCCGGGGATCCCGGGAAGGATACCCTCGAGAGTGGCTTGAATCGATGAGAATGATTCCTCCATCAGGGCAGCCATAGAGTTGCCGGATATGAATATCCCCAAGAAAAGCCCAAGGATGACGACGGCCATCAGTGGATATCCCCATATCCTGTGGGTGCTTATGTCATCCAGCCTGTCCGAAAGGGTTCGGGTCTTGGAGATCCTCTTCTGGACCTTGTTCGCTGTCATCGCTGCGTTCCCGTATATCTCGCTCGCAATGGCGGTCCGGCAGTTATGCTTATGGAATCGCTCGATATCCCTGCAGGCTTTCCTGGACTGCTCCATGATGCTATTGTCGATGGGCATCTTCATTATCGCCCTGTCGTTCTGCAGAAGCTTCATGGCTAACCATCTCTTGGGATATTTCAAATCCTTTCTTCCGAGCATCTTCGATATGCCCGCTATAGCCTTCTCGATCTCGTTTCCGTATCTCGGCGGGTTCGGGGCTTTGCCCATGGATGACTCCTTGACCGCCTCATCCAGCAGGTCTGTCAGGCCAATCGACTTAACGGCTATCGTTGGTATCACTGGAACTCCCATGATGTCCGAAAGCTTCTGGTGGTCGATCTGGATACCATCCTTTTTGGCGGTATCGATCTGGTTGAGAGCGATGACCATTGGCCTCCCAAGCTCCAAAAGCTGGAGAGTGAAGTACAGGTTCCTTTCCAGGACGGAAGCGTCG
>CAYRIP010000017.1:8495-11877 GCA_964424395.1 uncultured archaeon
TTATCTCCTCCTCCAGAGAATATGTGGATAATGAATATATCCCAGGCAGGTCTATCACGTCGATGTCATGTCCCTTGAAATGCAGCGACCCTTCTGCCTTCTCCACGGTCTTGCCTGGCCAGTTGCCGATGTGCTGGTGGAGCCCCGTAAGCTCGTTGAATATAACGGACTTGCCGACATTCGCATTGCCAGCGAGGGCGATCCTTATCCTGTTCATTAGCATTCACCAACAAGAACGAATATCCTGCTTGCCATGCCCCTTCCGATCACGAGGCAGGAATCGCGAACGCGTATCTCCACAGGTCCTGAGAACGGAGCGGACCTTTTCACCTTGATTATTGTTCCTGGCGTAAGGCCCATGTCCTCCAGCCTCCTGACTGATGACTTCCCACCCTCCATGGAGAAGATCCTGCAGGATTCGCCCTTCTTCATGTCTATGAGGCTCAATACCCCCTTGCCATTCTTGGGGGGTTCCATCTTCTGCTTGATGATTCCTTCGAGCTCGTCGGATATGTAATGCTCCAGCTTGCAGGCCTCCCTGTGGATCTTCGTCTCGGAGAGCCCGAGCCCGAGAAGGAACTTCTCAAGGACCCTGTGCTTTCTCAGCGTCTTGTTGCCGATGTTCTTCCCCTTGTTTGTCAACGATATCTGCTTGTAGGGCTTATGGATGATGTACCCTTCCCGGGAGAGCCTTTTCAGCATCTCCGATACGCTAGAGGGGGAAACGCCCAGCTTCTTGGATATGTTGGTCGTTGAGAGAATCTCATTCTTCTCGATAAGCCGGGATATGGTCTCCAGGTACTCCTCGATGCTCTCGGTCGTATCCTTACTGGCCTTCTTCTTATCAGCCATGTTTGTATAATTAGGATAACCTAAATTTATAGGTATCGCATTCGTATTGGGGGCGGTTCTAGAAGATTTTTCGCTATCTATTTCCAATTCTATATGTCACAGGATAGAAAACCTTATATATGGGGTGTAGACATATATTGTATTTAGTGATGATTAAAAACACAAGATGTTGTGGTTTACTACCGAAATGGCGTGAAATGTTTGCATGGTATCGATCGGAGCGTAGGTGCCACGAAGGACCCGGATATGAAATGCCCTTACTGCCTGACGACAAAGACTAAAGTGGTTGACAAGAGGGACATACCGGAGCTGAACGACATCCGAAGGCGAAGGGAATGCCTTGAATGCGGGAAGAGGTTCACGACATACGAACGGGTCGAATCGGTGAAGCTCACGGTCGTCAAGAAGGACGACCGGAGGGAGAGCTTCGATCGGGACAAGCTTCTGAAAGGCGTTCTGAAGGCCTGCGAGAAAAGGCCCATCCCGAGGGACAAGATAGACAAGGTCGTCGGGGAGATCGGGGCCGAGCTTAGGAACCAAGAGGAGATGGAGATACCGAGCACGGAGATAGGAAAGCTCGTGATGAAGAAGCTGAAGGATCTTGACAAGGTCGCGTACATAAGGTTCGCTTCGGTCTACAGGGAGTTCACGGACCTGGGCTCGTTCGAAAGGGAGCTGAAGAAGCTGAGAAAGAGCATAGAGTCGAAGAACAAGTGAGGATGGGGGTTTTATAGCATGAAGCCGAGATTGCAAAAGATAAGGAAAAGGGACGGAAGGGTAGTGCCCTTCGACAATGAGAAGATAATAAAGGCAATCTGGGCCGCTGCCCAGGCAGTCGGCGGGAAGGACAGGAAGCTGGCTGAGAGCCTTGCGGTCGATGTCATAAGGACGCTTGAGAGGAAGTACGAGCCGACGAGCGTTCCGGCGGTGGAGCATGTGCAGGACATCGTTGAGAAGGTCCTGATAGAGAAGGGCCATGCGAAGACAGCAAAGGCCTATATCCTTTACAGGGAGCAGCACAAGAACATACGTGAGCTCACTAAGCTGCTTCGGGACATAACGATCGTGGATGATTACCTTCAGGAGGTGGACTGGAGGGTCAGGGAGAACAGCAACATGACGTTCTCGCTGCAGGGCTTGAACGTCCATATAACGCACAAGGTCATCAGCAACTACTGGCTCAACAGCATATACCCGAAGGAGATACGGGACGCCCACATCAACGGGGAGTTCCATGTGCACGACCTTGGGACCCTGGGGCCGTACTGCGTTGGATGGGACCTCGAGGATATCCTAAGGGTCGGCTTTAGGGGAGTGAGGGGGAAGATCGAGAGCAACCCCCCGAACCACTTCGACGTTGCACTCATGCAGATAGTCAATTTCATGTACACGCTGCAGGGAGAGGCGGCGGGTGCACAGGCGCTGTCAAGCTTCGACACGCTGCTGGCCCCGTTCATCTACTACGACAAGCTTGACTACAAGAGGGTCAAGCAGTCGATGCAGAAGTTCCTCTTCAACATGAACGTACCGACCAGGGTGGGGTTCCAGACCCCTTTTACGAACATAACGCTTGACCTTTCGGTTCCAGATCACATGAAGAACAGGCCTGCGGTGATCGGGGGAAAGATAATGGACAAGACGTATTCGGAGTTCGGGAAAGAGATGGGCATGATCAACAAGGCGTTCGCAGAGACGATGCTTGCAGGCGATGCGACGGGAAGGCCGTTTACTTTCCCGATACCGACATACAACGTCACTGACGATTTCCCGTGGGAGGATAAGGATCTTGAGCCGCTCTGGGAGATGACCGCAAAGTACGGCATACCTTATTTCGCGAACTTCGTCAACTCGGACATGAAGCCCGACGATGTGATGAGCATGTGCTGCAGGCTCAGGCTTGACAAGAGGCAGCTCCAGAAGAGGGGAGGCGGGCTGTTCGGGTCGAACCCGCTCACCGGCTCCATCGGCGTCGTGACGCTAAACCTTCCCAGGGTCGCTTACGAATCGGAGAACGAGGAGGACTTCTTCGACATACTCGAGAGGAGGATGGTGCTGGCAAAAGAAAGCCTTATAATCAAAAGGGACATACTGGAGAGGTTCACCAATAACGGGCTTTATCCTTACAGCAAGTTCTATCTCAGGGCGGTAAAGGAGGCGCACGGCAAGTACTGGAAGAACCATTTCTCGACCATCGGGATAATAGGGATGAACGACGCCCTGCTGAACTTCTCTGGCAATGACATATCAACGCCAGAGGGGATCGCCTTCGCAAAGAAGGTCATGGACTTCATGAGGAAGAAGCTTCTTGAGTTCCAGAAGGAGACCGGTGACATATTCAACCTCGAGGCGACACCGGCAGAAGGGACGTCATACAGGCTGGCAAGGATAGACAAGAGGAAGTTCCCGGATATCAAGGTATTCAACCAGATGAACTACGGTGGGAAAGCGTCAAAGCCGTACTATACAAACAGCACGGCGCTGCCCGTGGGCTTCACTGATGACGTGTTCGAGGCGCTAAAGCTGCAGGAGC
>CAYRIP010000018.1:0-11784 GCA_964424395.1 uncultured archaeon
CCTTTCCGAGCCATGATAATGAGTTTGTCTTGGAAAATATTTAAGCTTTAGGGGATGGATACCACCGCGTGTGCTGCTGCGTAACATTTTAAATATCAAGCATCGAATAAAATAGTAGCCGCGGAGATGGCCGAATGGCTCAGGCGATCGGCTGCAGACGGTGTGGCAAGGCTTCTATCGAATCCGAAGCCAGTGACCGATAGACACCGGTTCATGGGGGTTCAATTCCCCCTCTCCGCTCTGAAGAAAAGGATATGGTCCGGATGCCGATAGTAAGAATCGACTTATGGGAAGGAAGGGAAAGCGACGCGAAGAGGGAACTGATTAGATCGGTCTCCAAGGCCGTGTCGGAAACCCTGGGGATACCGGTGGAGCATGTGCATATAGTGATAAACGATGTGCCAAAAGAGAACTGGGGTATAAAGGGAGAACAGGCTTCAAGGATAGAATTCTAATCGCGCACGCCCTCGGGAAGCACCCTGAACACGGTCTCGCCCTCAGGGAGAGACGGCGAGTCTATGAGCCTTCCTATCCTCTTCTCGCCCTTCGATTTCCTAAGGTAGACCCTGAACGTGGCCGTGTGGCCGAGGATGTGGCCGCCGATTGGGGCGGTCGGGTCCCCGAAGAGTATGTCTGGCCTTGACATCACCTGGTTAGTGACATATATGGCAAGGTTGTGAACGTCGGCGAGCTTCTGTAGGTGGTGCAGGTGCCTGTTGAGCTTCTGCTGCCTGTCGGCGAGCGTGCCCCTGCCGGTGTAGTCGGAACGGAAGGCGCTCGTCACGGAGTCCACGACGATGAGCTTCACGTTGCCCTGCTTGATGATGTCCTCGCACTTCTCGGCGAGAAGGACCTGGTGGTCGCTGTTGTATGCCTTGGCGACGAAGATGTTCTCAAGCGCCTTCTTTGGGTCCATGCCGGCGCCCTTCGCCATCTGCTGCACCCTCTCGGGCCTGAATGTGCCCTCGGTGTCTATGAATATGGCCTGAGCGCCCAGCCCGCCCTTTTCCTTGGGAAGCTGCACGTTGATGGATAGCTGCAGCCCTATCTGCGATTTGCCTGAGCCGAAGGCCCCGTGCATCTCGGTGATCGCCTGTGTCTCAAGACCGCCCCCGAGCATGGCGTCGAGGGTCTTTGATCCCGTGGTTATCTTACCGATCATCTCCCTCTTCTTAAGGGCGACGGTGGCGGGCTCGAAGCCCATCTTCATCATCTTCCTGGCCTCGAATATTATCTTGGCCGCGGTGTCATCCCCTATGCCGGCCGCTACCGAGAGGACGCCCGATGATGAAGCGGCGATGCTCATCATGTCGTTGAATCCGGATTCCCTGAGCTTCTCCGCCGTCTTCTCTCCGATTCCTGGAATGTTCTCTATCTTTTCCTCAGCCATACGAAACCATCTAAAACATACTTTTTCGCAAGTTATTTATATTGTAAACTTTTCACTCACTTTTCATTTCACGATGATCGAGAGGAATACTTCCCAAGGCTTTTCAGAAGCCTCTGCGATTCCTCTTTGATATCGGTTTCCTCGATGATGTTACCCAGGATCTCGTTCTCGTTGCTGAAGTCGTTGGTCTTCACCCTTCCCTCGATGGTGAATTCCTTGCCTAGGCCCTTGAAGTTGGCCCAGAACTGGTCCGAGCCCTCCCGCTCGAACTCTTCTCTGACTTCGGCGCCGCCCTTCCCGAACATCTTCTCGGCCTGGTCCCTGAAGAGGACGAACCTGATGTTTCCGGTGCCGTCGTCTATCACGCCGCTGAAAAGAAGATTGTACGCGGGCTCGACTTCGCCGTGGTCCTTGCAGACGAACTTGCCTTCCTTGTCCTCCGCCCTGCTTCCGCACTGCGGGCAGACCTCGAAATAGGGCTTCCTCCTGTACGCCTGCACAAGGCAGCCCCTCACCTGCGCGTTCATGCCCGGCTTCAGCTTGCCGATGTCCATTATCTGCGCGGGGCCAGCTGGCGCCTCGGGGCCATTCGAGGGGGCCGATTGCACGTTTGCCATGTCCGGCCTGTCTGCCCCATCCAGCTTCTTTATCTTTCCCCTCTTGCCAAGCCTCAGCTCCACGCCGTCGCTTCGGTTGTCGGGCTTGGCCCAGGCTCCCGTGACCTCGAGCAGGTCGTCCTGTGATATGCCAAGTGATGATATCAGCTGCACCTCGTCGTTCCAAAGGGGAAGCCTGATGGTCCCGGTGTCGTCCCCTAGTATCAGGCTTGCGACCATGCCCTTCTTCCCGTTCCTGCCGAATTCCCTGGGCTCGTACGAGTTGACGACCTTGGCGATTATGCTTACAGACCTCATGTCCGGGAGGATGTTCTTGATCTTGAGCTCCCTCCTGGTGTCGCGTATCATCTCAACGCCAAGCTCCCTGCCCACGATGTATGCGGCTCCTTCCTCGGAGACGAGGCCGGAGAGCTCGGCCTGCTTGTCCTTGATAAGCTTCTTGACATCCTCCTCGCCCTTGCCGGATTTGCCGGATATCTCCTTGACGAGCTCTTCAGCAGAAAGCATGATTATTCTTTGCCAGTTTATTTTAAATGGTTATGTGCCCGTCCCACCATATGTCTCAGAATTTGAAATTTAATAAGCCCGGAGGCCAATAATCAATAGACTAGCATGCCCTCCCTATACGAGACGATAGCGAAGGCGTCTTTTGGTTGGCTGGCAGAGACCACCGTCACGAACTTCGAGCCGCTCAAGCCATACCTCAAGGGCGCACGGATCAAGATACTCATCAAGGCATGGGTCAGCATAATATACCTGAGCTCGGTCATCGCGTTCTTCTCCTCCCTTGCGGCCGTGCTGGTCCTTGGGATGATGTTTGACATATTCTACCTCATATACTGGATAATGCTCATCTTCATCCCCATACTCGGCGCGTCCTTCGCCTTCCTCACGCTGTACGTCTATCCGATGCAGCGTTCCAAGAGCAGGGCGAAGTCGATAGAGAACAACCTGCCGTTCGCCGTGACCCACATGTCGGCGATTTCCTCGTCCGGCATACCCCCCGAATTCATGTTCAGCCTGATAGGCGGGTTCAAGGAGTACGGGGAGATATCCGAGGAGGCGAACATGATAGTGAAGAACATAAGGACCTTCGGGTCATCCAGCATTGCGGCGATGAAGAACGTGGCCTCCCAGACCCCGAGCAAGGAGCTCAAGGAGATACTGATGGGGATAAGCTCGACGATCGAGACCGGCGGCAACCTCACGGCCTACCTCCGGGAGATGTCGGATAAGGCGCTGTTCGACTACAGGATAAAGAGGGAGAAGTACATCAAGACGCTCTCGACATACGCAGACATTTACACGGCGCTTCTTGTGGCGGCGCCCCTCTTCCTGCTGTCGACAATGGCCATAATGAGCATCATCGGGGGTGACATCATGGGCATGACGACGGGGCAGATAGTCACCCTGATGACATGGCTGCTCCTGCCGGTGATGAACACGGCGTTCCTGACGTTCATCCATATAACTTATCCGGGTGTGTGAATGGAGATAGGAAGATACTATGCGGAGATACTTTCCGTCATAACAGGCGTCCTTATCATCCTGGGGAACCTGTTCATATTCCAGACCCTGATCCCGCCCGATATCTACACGATCGTGGAGCCCATGATAAACATGCTCGGGGCCATGATCTCAATCGTCCCGCCCGTCCTTATATTCTACACCCGGTACAAGGAGAACAAGGAGATCGAGACGCAGTTCACCATATTCATAACAGACTTCACCGAGGCCATAGACTCAGGGATGACGCTTCCCATGGCCCTTCATTTCTGTGGCAGGAAGAGCTACGGCGTCCTGACCCCGAGCATCAGGGGGATAACCGCCCAGGTCGACTGGGGAATCCCGTTCCGGGAGGCGCTTAGGATGTTCAGCAGGAAGGTGGGCTCCATAACGGTCAGGAGGGCCATCACGACAATCATAGAGACCTACAAGGTGGGCGGGAAGATATCGGACACCCTGAGGGCGGTGGGGCAGAGCCTCATAGAGATAAACAAGATCAAGGCCGAGAGGTCCGTGTCCGTCCAGTCCCAGATCCTGACGTCCTATCTCATCTTCTTCGTGTTCATCTTCATCCTCGTGATCCTGCAGAGCTTCCTCATACCCGCACTCACACCGCAGACGGACGTCGCGGGCATAACGTCGATGTCCGGCGGCGCTGTGCCTGAGATGTTCCCGCCGGAGATATTCGTGAACTTCATCGTGGTCCAGGGATTCTTCGCCGGCCTGGCGACGGGGAAGATGGCCGAGGGATCGGTGGTGGCGGGCGTGAAGCACTCGCTCGTGCTGATAGTCATCGGCTACAGCATCTTCAGCATAGCGGGGCATTTCCAGATAAGCTTCTTCTAGGAATGGCCTTTTCCGAGAAGAAGAGAACCCATATTTAAGCTGCTTAAAGCAATTATTAAGCATAAGCTGATGCATCATGGCGAGGAAAGCTGTATCACCGATCATTGCCATCGTTATTATCATAGCCCTCGTCGTTGCGCTCGGCGGCATACTCTCATCATGGCTCAGCGGCTTCGTGTCGGACAGCACGCAGAGCGACACCTGCGCCATAAACACCATGTACACGGCAAGCGACGCCTTCTACAACGGGACCACCGGCGAGATAAAGGTCAAGGTCAAGAACTCCGGGAAGTACGGGCTCTACAACTTCTCCATCGAGGCCGACAACGGGACGATCATAGCGGTCATCCCCGCAACCTCCCCGGGCCCGACCTACATACTGGGGTCTGGCAAGACCCAGTACGTCATTGCGAACAGCTCGGGCTTTAACATCACGAACATAGCTACCATAAAGGTGCTGGTCGACTCCTGCCGGGCATACTCGCCCTCACCGATGGATATTTAGCAAATATTTAAAAGCAACCGACCCCAATAAATAAAAAGGAGAATCAAATGAGACGAAAACAAAAGGGCATATCACCGCTGGTTGCTGTGATAATGCTCATAGCGTTCACAATGATCGTCGCTGGGATTCTTGCCGGATGGGCCACAAGGTTCGCCACCGAGCAGAGGAGCATCCTCGAGAAGTGCGTCCGCGCAAACATCGTGATCAAGAGGGCGACCTATTCGGGCGGCAACCTCAGCGTGATGCTCTACAATGCCGGGACCGTGCCCCTAAGGGACTTCCAGGTCCAGGTAACCTACAACACCATCGGGCCGCCCATGCCGAGCACATGGACGGTGAAGGACTCTATAGACGCCAACTCCTTCGAGACATATTCGCACAACGTGACGAACACGAGCATAGACTTCGTGGAGATGAGGTCCGTGGAGTGCCAGGGCGCATACGACCTGATCAGAAGCTATGACATAATAGGCCTTCCCTGAGCGGCACTGGGATAGATTATTTTTATTTCTGTTTTGATTCATTCGACAGTCTTTAGGCCGGTCACGAATCCAAGGAGCTTTTTCACCTTGGTCTTGGCCACGTAAGGGGAGATGTCCTTTTCCACCCAATCGATGAGGGTCTTTGGGTCCTTGTAGTAGAGTGATATGAACTCCGCCACGTTCTCGTACTTCATGACGTCGTGCCTCAGCATCCATTCCAGAATCTTCTTCCTGTTATCGAACTCCGCCCGGATCATCTCGTAGTTCATCCCCTTCTCGAAAGATATCCTCCTTAGGAGGTCCGATTCGGTCATGGCGCTGTCGAAGCCGTCCCTCGATGGCGCCCAGACGAAGCTCTTGAGCGTCTTCGCCTTCCCCGTGTCTATGTCGACCGACTGCACCTCGACGATCTCCTTTATCCTCCTGGCCGACTCGCCCCTCTCCTTTGACCTGATCATGACGATGAGAAGGTCCAGGGACTCCACAAGGCTCGGCGACAGCTCAATGGGCGGCGTCTCCAGCCTCTTTATGACGTCCTCGACGGATCCCGCGTGCATGGTGCCTATGCTGGCATGGCCGCTCGCCATGCCCTGGAACATGACGTACGCCTCCTTGCCCCTGACCTCCCCGACGATGACGTAGTCGGGGTTCTGCCGGAAGGACTCCTTCAGGAGCTCGAACATGGTGACCTCGCCGTACCTCTTGCCGCTCGCCTCAGGGACGCCGAAGCCAATCCTTGAGACCGCCGGGATCCAGTTCTCGTGGGGCAGGTTCAGCTCCCTTGTGTCCTCGATCGAGACTATCCTGGCCTCGGGCTGTATGAAAAGCGTTATGGCGTTCAGCATGCTCGTCTTGCCAGTGCTGACCCCTCCGCATATCAGGAGGGATATCCCCGACTGGACCACGAGCCAAAGGTATGCCATGACCTCGGTCGACGCGGTCCCCATCTTTATGAGCTCGATCGGCGAGAAGGGATTCTTCCTGAACTTCCTTATAGAGAACGTCGGGCCCTTGGTGGTGACGTCCTTTGCGAGCGACGCCTGCACCCTGGAGCCGTCTGGCAGGCTGCCATCGAGCAGCGGCTTCGCGTATGATATGTACCTGCCGCATCGCTCCGAGAGCTTGACCACGAAGTTGTTTAAGATGTCCATGTCCCTGTAGATGATGTTGCTTGCAAGCGACCCGAACCTCGTGTGGACGACGTACAGGGGGCTGTTGGCGCCGTCGCAGCCGACGTCCTCGATGAACGGGTCGTGCATCATCGGCTCTATCTCGTTCAGCCCTATGAAGTCCCTGTATATGAAATATAGTATCTTGACGTACTGCTTGGATGAGAGGCGCACGCCCTCCTCCTCGAGGACCTCCCTGACCTTCTTCTCGAGGTACTGCATCGCGGTGCCCTGCTCCTCGAGGCTCGTCAGCTCCACGTCTATGAGCTCGAGGATGTCGTTCTTTACCCTGTCGAGTATGGCCTTGTCGCTCTTGGTCATCTTGGGCTCGATGACGTTGTACCTCAGCGCCTTCTTGTCCGGGTCCCATTTGATGTTCGCGAAGACCAGCGGCTCTAGAAGCGGGTATTTAATGTCCAGGTTCCTCACGTTGCTCGTATTCGGCAGGGTGATCAGAAAGGACGGCTCCTTGATCTCTATCTTGGGGTAAGGGCTGGGTTTCTTCTTCTTGAACAAGGTTCTCAACGATTTCATGAGTCTACCTTTTCTTTCTTCTTACTATGTGCCTGTGCCTGGCGCAGGCTGGGCAGGCGTACATCTTGCTGCTCATGAGCGAGACGCCTCTCCTGTCCCCCGACCTGAGCTCGTCCTTGATGAGCGGATCGGTTATCCGAAATCCCCTTACCACCGAGAATGTCTTGTACTTGGGGACCTTCCTCCCGCAGAACGTGCAGATGACAAGGGTCTCCTTGCCTCTCCCCGGCCCGTGCTTCCATCCTCTTGTGTATCCCTTGGTAGGTCTCGACATATCATCTTCCTTTAATTATTGTTGAATCCCAACTATTAAAATGGTGCCTATGGATGAGCGCCTCCGGCAGCCTAGCCCTTGATTACTCCCACAGGCTCGAACCTCGCGACGCGGAGCGATATCCCGGCGCCATGCACCGAGTCCACGACCGCCTCGACGTCCTTGTAAGCGAGCGGCGCCTCCTCTGCGAGGCTCTTTGGGCTCGGGCTCTTCGACTCGATGCCCTTCTGGGCAAGCTCGTCCTTGATCTTGCCTCCCCAGAACATCTTTATCGCCGCGTGCCTGCTCATGGCCCTGCCGGCGCCGTGGGCGCTTGACCCGAACGTCTTCTGAAGGGCCGTCTCGGTGCCTTTCAGGAGATAC
Organism: uncultured archaeon; assembly: GCA_964424395.1. GTDB lineage: Archaea > Aenigmatarchaeota > Aenigmatarchaeia > QMZP01 > JAFGSV01 > JAFGSV01. Next base: position 7,687 of record CAYRIP010000018.1, read on the forward strand.
GAGCTCGTGCCCATGGTTCCCGCGATAATGACGGGCTTGCCCGGATATGACCTCGTCGCTCCCTTCCTGTGGACATAAAGAGACCTCGTTTTGCCGTCAATCTTGAAATCCTCGAGCTTCACGATGTTGTGTGCTATTGCGTAGACCGTCTGCATGTCCATGTCCTCCCAGGTCTTTCCGAACACGCGCTCGAAGACATCCCTGATCCATTTGGTCATGACGGCCCTGCTCGTGAACGAGTAGTTGACTGCGGCCTTCATGGCCGCGAAGAAGTCCTGTCCCTCATCGGAACCTGCGGGGGCGCATGCCAGCTGCTTGTCGGGAAGCCATATCTTGTACTTTTCGACCGCCTGCTCCTGTATTTTCAGGTAGTCGGTGGCAATCTGGTGCCCAAGGCCCCTCGATCCGCAGTGAAGCATTATGGTTACCTGGTCGGGCTCTTTCAGCCCCCAGCCCTTGGCGGTCTCCTTGTCGAGGATGTCGGTGACCCGTTGTATCTCCAGGAAATGGTTGCCGGCCCCGAGCGTGCCGCACTGGGGAGCTCCTCTCTTCTTTGCAAGGTCCGACACTTTGTTAGGGTCAGCCCCGGCCATTTTTCCGCCTTCCTCTGTGGCCTGCTGGTCCTCCTTCGTGATATAACCGTTATCGACTGCCCAGTCCAGCCCCTTGACGAGGACCTCGTCCAGCTGGTCCGGGCTGAGCCTCAGCTTCCCCTTGGACCCGACGCCGCATGGGATGGAGTTGAAGAGCTCGACAACGAGCTCCTTCTGCCTCTTTCTTACCTCGTCGACGGTCAGGTTGGTCCTTATGAGGTTTATCCCGCAGTTTATATCGAAGCCGCAAAGACCCGCGGATATTATACCTTCCTTTGCATCGAATGCTGAGACGGCCCCCATCGGCAAGCCATTTGGAGATGAAAGACAATGATTCTCTCATTATCCCCAGTGCATGTCGGGGAGGCCTACAACAGGATTGACGATTCCCGGCAGTGTAGCAACATTTGTCAGCTGCTGGATAGCGTCATCTTCTATCGCATTGAGTATCTTTTCGTTCGCGATTATCCTTCCGTCCACCCTCATCTCCTTCCTGACCGATTTAGGCAGACGCCATTCGAAGTCGTTAACCTTCTGTAATTTTTCTTTCATTAAGATCCCTCCATTTATTGTTCATTATTCGTCAATCATTTATAAATATCGAGAAGTCGCGGCAGCGCCGCCTAGGCGAGTATCGGCTCATCATCAAGAAGCCTGTTGGCATACCGGACGAGGTGCTCTTTGAATTTCCCGAACAGCTCCCCTTCTCTTCGGCCATCCAATTCGATAAGAGAATCGAGGAACAGGAAGGTGGCTCTGAGGCGGCCCGGAGTGCGCTCTAGGGTCACGTTCTCCCATGCGCTCAATGCCTGCGCATTGTCGTACTGATCGATCATTACATGAACCACGGGGGCGCCGCCAGAGTGACCGCCGGGCCCTCCATGACCTTCAACCGGTATCGTGAAGCCCGTCTCCCTCGCTCGGGCCATCCTGTACACGCAGCTCTCAACGGAATTGTCATTGGCCCCGTAATCCCCAATGGAACCGAAACCGGCCCCGGCGGGGCTTGGTTCTTCATTCAGGACTTCCCGCCAGTCATCCGGGCCCATCATATCGAAGAATATGTACAATGCCTGGGTCGCCTGAAACACCAAGCCGCTCTCCGGTGGAACGAAGCTGCCCTGGGCATCAAGCCTGGGCGGCACGTAATTCGGGGTGCAGTGCGAGGGTATCTCATAAGACGCCGATTGATTTTCAGCCAGACCGAATCCGGTCGTGGCTTTTGGGATGGCAGCGGAAATGTATTTCATATGCTATACCTTATGTATATCTTGGTGACAAGAAATTAAAGAATTCACCCTTCGGTTCCCACCAGTCACACCGATGGGATGCCTGTGGGTCTTCGATGCCAACTAGATGTCGAGGCTGACCCTTGCGGCATATCCTTCCTTTGTCCTCTCGAACCTGTACTTGTAATAGGTGACCGCTTTCACGACGGTCTCCCCGATCTCGGGCCTGATGCCCTCCCCGTGGACCTTCGCCCTGAGATGGGTCTCGTCAATCTCAATGATCTCGAACCTCGAGAAGAACATATCGTCGGTGTCGACCAGCCCGATGAGCTCCTGAAGCCAGCTGACCAGCAGCTCTTCCTTGTCCTTCGCATGGATCTCCACGTCCCGTGACTCCTTCTCCCGGACCATGCTAAGCTTGCAGATGACGCTGAACATTGCCATGGCTGCGTTTGCGAAGACCTCCGGAAGGTCCTTCCCGTAAGCCTCGAACATGACGTCCGAGGTCAGGTCGTCGATGTACTTGTACTTCTCCATGGGGCACCGCCAATTATCACTAGTGGAAGAACATATAAAAATCCGGTCAGCGGGGCGACTGTCTGGCTATTTCAGTATGACCCCTTCATCGGTCAGGTCGTACTCCATCCAGCCCCCCTTGCAGGAGGTTCCCCTCATCCGAAGGACGCGCAGGTACTTCGTCCCCTCGTCCATCTTCGTCTCTATCAGGCCGTCCGTGAGGAAATTCAGGGTGTTTACAGTCTTCGGGTCATGGACGCCCTCCTCCAGGACGAGGAGCTCTGTCGCTCCCTTCTTCTTCGCCTTGGCTATGAGAATCGGGATGAACTTGATCACCATGTCGGTGGATACGTAGAGCAGCAGGGATGACAGCGAGTCGAAGACTCCCCTCTTGTTGTCGTTGTTGGCGAGCTTCTCGAGCATGTCGGACAGCATCAGGTTGAGCGAGTCGATGTTGATCCCACCCTGCAGGACATGCTTCCATGCCTTCTCCTCGGCGCCTCCTGTCCTCCACGAGTATATGTCGAGGAACATGAGCTTCTTGGCCTTTATAAAAGGGTCTATGTTCCATGAGAAGCTGTTCATCTTGTCCATCACGTCCTCTGGCGACGCGTCGCTCGTTATGTAGTACCCCTTCTCTGATTTCTTCAGGCCGCTGAAGAGGAACTGCTGGCACAGCGTCGTCTTTCCGGTCCCCGGAGGGCCCTTGATGAGTATGCTAGAATTGTAGGGGAAGCCGCCGCCCGTCATCTCGTCCAGCTTCTCTATCCCGGTGCTGATCCTCATAAATAACTATATCCACGCGCTTCCTTAAGTGTTTTAATTTCATACCTGCCGGGAGCGCGAAGGCCATCTTTTCCCGGGCCGCATGCGGCCTGCGTGGACGATTTTTAAGGAACGGGCGCCTTAATTTAATTAGGATGGAAAAAATAGAGGGCGTTTCTGAGAGGCTGAGGAGGACCAGCACAGCCATACCTGGGCTCGATGAGATAATGCACGGCGGGATCCCTTCGGGAAGCAGGATACTTCTAGCGGGAACGGCCGGGAGCGGCAAGACTGTCCTCGGCACCCAGTACCTCTACATGGGCGCCAAGACGTTCAAGGAGCCGTCCGTTTATCTCTCGTTCGAGGAATCCACCGAATCGATCAGGAAGAACGCCATGAACTTCGGCTGGGATTTCGGCCCGCTGGAGAAGGAGAACAAGTTCGCGTTCGCGAAATACGACCCTTATCATGTCGACGAGGTACCGAACATCCTTGAGGCCAAGGTAAGGGAGATAGGTGCGAAGAGGATCGTCATAGACTCGCTTTCTTCGCTCAGCTTCTTCGTTCGGGACGAATCGGAATTCAGGAGGCTTGTACTGAGCATCTCGAGGGTGCTCGAGAAGCTGGACTGCACTAGCCTGCTCATATCCGAGATCGTGCCGGGGAGCCCCGGCATATCAAGGAACGGCGTCGAGGAGTTCATCGTCGACGGCGTGATAGTGCTTTACTACAAGAGGGTGGGCTCCACCTTCTCAAGGGCGATACAGGTATGGAAGATGAGGGGAACGCAGCATTCCGAGAAGCTGCATCCATACAAGATAACGAAGACCGGGATCCAGGTCTATCCGAAAGAGGAAGCCCTGATGGGGATGAAATAGGCTGATTGGCCTGGCATGCCCCCCCCCCCGACATTTTTTAAAATCCCTTGGAGATATTATCAATAGGTGTTATTCTGTCGATAAATGCCATTGTCGGGATAGATCCCGGGGTAACCA
>CAYRIP010000019.1:0-11498 GCA_964424395.1 uncultured archaeon
ACCTGAAGTCCATGCCCTTCAGGTTCTCCTGCCTTCCTGTCGACAGGTCGTCTATTCCGGTGACCCCGAACCCCCTTTTCAGCAGCTCCTCTACGAGGTTCGATCCGATGAAGCCCGCGCATCCCGTCACTACGATCTTTTCGATAACGTCCACCTCATATGGGTTTATCAAATTATTATTACCCATTGACTATAAATACCCTTTCCGCATCAACTGAGCGCCGTTTGATGCCGCTATTCCTTAACGCAATCCATCACTATCGTCCTGCAGAGCCCCTTCAGAAATGATCTTGTCGCAAACGACTCCAGCCCGCCGGTCATGAGATTTATGCCCTGCGTCTCTTCCACCCGAAAGCCGCTCTTCATGAGAAGGTTCCTCACGTGGCCTATGCGAAGCGGCCTGATGGGACCCTCGTTGCTCTGCATCTTAGTGCTGCCCATCATCGTGTTCTTGATGTAGTAGTTCAGCCCGTAGACCGAGCCGGTGTTCAGGAAGCTTAGAAGGAGCCTGCCTCCCCTCTTAAGCACCCTGCCCATCTCCTTAATGGTCTTCTCTGGGTCCTGCATCATCTCGAGCTTCTTTATGCACATCACAAGATCGAAGGACCCGCTCTTGAACGGTATCCTGTCCAGGCCAGAGATGCCGAAGCCGATGTCGCATCTGACGCCCATGCCCTTCCTCTTGCTCTCGATGAAATCGGATATCTGATGGGATGTCTCATAGACCTTCACGCGCTTCAGGCCGGCCTTCCTGATTATCTCCATGAGGTGGGTTCCTGAGAAGCTCAGCATGTCCAGGGCGGATTTTGATTCCCTGGCAGCCTCAGCAAACCTGGCCGTCTCGGCCGAAAACTCCTTTCGAAACTTCGGGGGGAACGAATCCGGTGTCGGCGATTTCGCCCGTATGCCCCTCTCCCTCTGCTTCTCGAGGGAATCAAGGTCCCAGTTCTGGGGCAGCAGGCCCATGCCCTTAGACCCGCTCCTGTAGCGTCCGTTGTGGATCACCTCTTCTGGCACCCTCCTCTTCGGTGGCTTTGGTACCTCCCCCGGATGGCCGATCGCGACGGCGCAGACAACCTTGAGGTTCTGTGGGACATTGAGCAGGGCCTTGACCTTCTCCCTGTTCCCGCAGGTGCATATCCACACGGAGCCAAGCCCCATGGAATGCGAGGCGAGAAGCATGTTCTGGACGGCCGCGGCGGCGCTCTGCACGTTCGCCTGGTTCTCAGCGGTTATGTCCTCACGGTAGAGAACGTATACGAGGACGGGGCATTTCCTGGTGAAAGGCACCGCGCCCGCCTCCTGAACGAGCCTCTGCTTCATGGAGCTTTCCCTGACGACGACGAACTCCCACGCCTGCTCGTTGCATGCCGAGGGGGCCCACCTTGCGGCTTCAAGTATCCTTTCCAGCTTGCCCTCGTCGACGGGGATGTCCTTGAAGACCCGGATGCTCCTTCGCTCCTTGATCGCCTTCATTACGTCCATCATCGATCCCTCATCAAAAGCCTAAGCCCCTCTTTATCAATTTTCCTGATGTTATTTAACGTTGTGTACGAGCTCATAACGCCCTTGAGGAAACCGCCTAGGAACTTGAGCTCGTTCCTGGTGCCGATCGGCTTGCCAGTCCTCAGGTCCACGAGCCGGTAGAATGAATCCCCGCCCTCGAATAGAGAGAAGGCCTTCGCGCCCTTCGCCACCGCGTCCCTGTATTTCCTCTTCTTGGTGATCAAGAAGAACCTGCCGAGGATCGTGAGGATGTCGGCGTGGGTGTCGATGTCGCACTCCATCCACTTGCCCTTCCGCTCCCCGAGCATCTGGAAGAGGCCCGAATCGGATTGCCTGTCCAGCCAGTAGTCCATGCATGCAGCCGCCTTCTCCAGGCGATCATTCTTCCTGGTCGCCTCGTAGGAATCGAGCAGCGCGCCCATCGCCATGTGGTTCTGCACGATGCGTATCACTCTTCGCTGGACCTTTCCGGTCCTTGCGCTCACGGCGAGATGGAAGGAGCCCTCCTCGTTCCTGAACAGATCAAGGCCACGAAGGTTTCTTTCGGACGCCTCGGCCATCCGGCGGTCCTTGGACAATGACGCGAGCCTGATGAGGCCGCATGAGAAGTTGGTGTTCATCTTCCCCAGGGTGCACGTGTCCGTAGCCTCCCTGTTGATGAACGGGTAGACCTGGTCGCAGCATATCCCGAACTTCCGGAAGGCCTCCGTCCCCATCCAGGCGCCGGCCATCCTCTTTGCGGTCTCGAGGTAAGCCTCCTCGCCCGAGTTGTCGTAGAGGTTCGAGAACTCCTCTATGAAAATGCCCGATACCTCCGGCTTGTGCCTCAGGAAACCGTATTTCGGATAGTACAAGTGCAGGGCCGGGATGGAAGCGCCGTAGACGAATCCCTTGCCGGAGATCGAGTGGCGCGATATAGCATCGCAGGCGGATCTTGCGGCATCCAGGTATCCCCTGTCTCCCAGGAGGTTGTAGAGCAGGTTCCCGGCCAGTATGAAATCCACATGGTTCTGCGCGTACACGGGAGAGAAGCCAGACTGCCGGACCTGGCTGTCCCCGGCCGAGAAAGGGTAGTAGAGACCCTGCTTCTGCCTCAGCCTCGAATTCAGAAGGCTGAGCTGCCCGGATAACCAGCGAAGGCTTGACTTCTTCCCGGCGACAATGTCGTGCCACGCCATGAAAGGGGCGAAGTCACCGTAATCGTCGGGGTCGCACCTCTCGGAATCCCACACGTTCTTCTCCACGTCATAGCCCTCCGTCCGAAAGAGGCCGTGCTCGTTAGGGACCTTCTCCCGGATGAAGCTGACAGCCTTCCCGGCAAGCGACATCAGATCGGAATGCATATAATCTTACCATGTACGTATAATCGGGTTCAGATGAATCTCTTGATTAACCTTCTCAGCGGCTTTATATTCAGACCGCTCTTCCTCTCCACGGCCTTCAGTATCTCAAGGTCCTCTGGAGTGAAGGATCTCATGAGCAGCAGCATGATGATGTACATCGCCAGGAAGGCCAACCCCAGCAGGACCGCAACAGGTATGGAGATCGCCTCGAACAGGAAGTTCGATGCCAGGTATATCATCGCCCCGGCGATGATCCCTGAGACGAGCGGCTTGGCGAGATTCCTCGAGAACGGGTTGAAGCCGAGCATCCTGTTCACGAAGAACAGGAACAGGAGCGCCCCTATCATCAGCGACGCGGACATCGCGACGGCCGCCCCGATTATGCCGTATGCCGGGATGAGCAGTATGTTCAGCGTGAGGTTCAGTATCGACATGAACGCCGTGATGGCAAGGTACGCCTTAGTCTTCCCAAGCGATATGGTGACCTCGGTGACCGGGCCGGATATCGCGGCGTAGAAGAAGCCGACAGCCAGGATGCTCAGGGCGGCGGCGCCTATCTGGGTGGGACCGAGGAACTCAGGGCCGAAGAACATGTTCAGGAGCGTCCCGGGGAAAAGCATCATGAGCAAGAATGCAGGGAAGGTGATCACGAATATCCACCTCGTCGACGCCTTGAAGACGATCCTCATGTCCTTGACCTTTCCCCTCGAGAAGAGCTCCGTCATGACCGGCATGAAAAGGAAGGCGAATGCCAGCAGGACAACCCTGATCATGCTCGCCGTCGGGAGGGCGGCGTCGTATATGCCGACGTCCATGCTTGTCTTCATGAGCCCCAGAAGTATAATGTCCGCCCACCCGAGCAGCAGCTTGACCGTGCTCCCGAGCATCAGCGGAAGGGAGAATATCAACAGGTCCCTTGCGACCTTCCCAGATATGACCTTCGTACCGATTATGGGGAATATCCTCCTTTCCAGATAGTAGAACGAAAGGATCGCCGTGCCTATGATGGCCGCTCCCCATCCTGCGGCGGCCCCCAGCGCCCCGTACCCAAGCAGTATGGCGGCGACCACGAATGATATCTTCGATACCGAGAAGAATATGTCGTTGGCGAAGACCTTGTATTTGGGCTGCTGGAATCCCCTTATCGATGATGACACGACCGTCAGTATGATGTTGAAGGGCAGCACGAGCGAGAAGATCTGCATTATGGGGACGAGCTCCGCGTTGTGGAATATCATCACGGCCATGTCTGCGGAAAATATGAAGAACACGGCGCTCAGGACCAGGCCGATGGGAAAGCTGATCTTCAGGGACGTTGTGATGGTCCCCTTGATCCTCCTCTCGTCGTCCTTTCCCTTGAAGAACGATATGTATCTCGTTATCCCTGTGTTGAGGCCGAGCATCGAGATGGTGGTAAGTATCCCGAGGACGGCGAGCCCAAGGGAGATCATGCCGTAGTCGCTGGGGCCTAGCCATCGGCCTATGAAGATCCTGTTGAGGTATGAGAAGAAGTCCGCGAATATTATGCCTATGAAGACCAGGCCGGCTCCCTTGGTTATGCTCTTCAGCGCGCCCGATCCTGTTTCCTCAGACATACCTAAAATAAGAACAGCTTGCTATAAATTATAAATTCCCGCGAAGGTTATGCGAGATGCCGCTTTGCCATCGGGGATTGCCGGCATCAGGCCACGCCGTAGACCAGGAATATCGTCTGGCCCGACGGGTTACTTATCTCCTTGACCTTGCTGAGCCTGGGATCCCTGTCGATCTTCTCGAAGAGAACGGACCTGAAGGTGTAGCCGGGCGGCACCCTGTCCCCGGTGTAGGGCCTGCTCACCATGCTGATCTCTATGGGCCCCAGATAGGGATGGTACGTGTCGTCGGTCGGGTTCCTTCCGAACTCCCTGTATATCGAGATTATGACGTAATCCGCCCCGGCCTCCTCGATCATGCCGTAGGTGAAGTTGTCGTTGAAGGTCGCCTTGACCCATTCGTTGTCCGATATGACGTCCGATGTCACGTTCAGGAAGCCGGGCATGTACTCGCTCGCGATCCTCCCGTCGAGGGTCGCCGCATATTCCGAGAGCGTCACGGCACCCCACTGCATCCCTATGTCAAGCGAGACCAGGTACATCGCGTCGATGAACGATATCAGCAGCAGCGCGAAGAAGGCCGCGGTTATTATCCTCTTGGCATGTCTCTTCCCGAACAGCTCCGTGAGGTAGGCGAGCCCCTCGGCGGAAAACACCATGAGGAAGGGATAGAGCGGCGAGTATAGCCTCAGGCGCACCGGCGAGATGAAAAAGAACATGATGGCAAGGAGGGCAAAGAAGAACAGCGAGAACCGCCTCTTTCCCTTCCAGAGGCCGATCAGCCCGAACGGAGCGAAGACCAGCACAGGGAAGAGGGCAAGCTTGTATAGATGCGCCATGTCGGTGTATGTCCCTGTCATCAGCTGCTTGAAGGGGGTGGATCCTTCCTGCGAGGCGGACCTCTCCACGAGGAAGTCTATCTGCATGAAGTCGTCCGCGCTCCTCATCGAGGTCACGGTCAGGAACACCAACAAGAAGATGACCACCGGTATCAGCATGCCCGCGATGAATTCCTTTGAAACCAGGGCTTTCCTATCCCTGATGATCAGATACAGTATCAGTATAGGCGGCACGAGGAAGAACGTGAGCTTGGTCAGCATTCCCAGCGCCAGCGGCACGGCCATGTACAGGAAGTGCTTTCTCTCCTTTAGGCCCCTGATGAAGAAGTATACCGAGAAAGCGGTCAGGGCCAGCATGGGTATGTCGACCAGGAACTTGATCCCCCATCTCCAGAACTGGGGAAAAGCGAACAGAAGCATCGTCGAGATCATGGCCTTCTTGGGCCCGGCCAGCTCCCTGACAAGGAGGTTCGTGGCGACGAGCGAAAGGATGATGAACGCCAGGGGGATGAGGAACCGTATCATGGTCACGCTGAACCCGGCGGCGTACATCGCCGCGAACATGGAGGGTATCAGGGGCATCCTGTGGAAGAACGTCTGCGTGTACCTGCCCTCTGCGATGTGCTTCCCAAGAAGTATATATGTGCTTCCGTCACCGGTAAGGACCTCGGGGGAGAAGCTCAGGGAGAACACGACGATCGCCAGGACGACGACGGATATCATGAACCTGTGCCTCAGGGCGAATCCCGTCACCCTCCCCTTCGGCATCACCTTGCCGCTTATGATGTCCCACGATAATTCCACGTCCATCAGAACCGCGCTCCCTTATGTGAATAACAGCATCTCAAAGCTTTTATTGGCGCATGCCATAACGTCAATCGATCATGTCTATCTGCGATTCCTCGCTCTTGGTGAACAATGTCGCCTTGGTGAGATGATAGAATCCCCTCGCTATCTTCTTCAGGTCCCTGAAGGACCTTATCCGCCTTATCATGTTGAGTATGATCCTCGGCCTGAGGAAGAACTCCATGTTGGCCTTCCTCTGCAGCGCCTTGATCTCCTGGGCCGTCCTGCCCTTCGGGACGTACACGGGGTCGTGTCCCGTGTAGCCGACCATCAGGCTGAACTTAGTCCAGTCGTCTATCTCCTTCATACCGTCCTCCTTGGCAAGGTCGAAGAGCTCAGTCCCGGGGAAAGGCGTTGCGACCGCGAACCTCACCTGGTCCAGCGGCAGCTTCTTCGCGAACCTTATCGTCTGCAGGCTCTCCGCCCTGGTCTCCGAGGGCATGCCCAGTATGAAGCTGGCCCTCACCAGCATGCCCGCCTTCTTGATCTTCCTCACGGCGGTCTCGGCCTGCTCAAGCGTGATCTGCTTGTGCATCATGTCCAGGATCCTTTGGACGCCGGATTCCAGCCCCAGAAGGATCAGCTTGCAGCCGGCCCTCTTCATCAGCGCCAGCAGCTCGTCGTCGACCTGGTCGGCCCGGACGTTTGCCTCCCAGCCTATGTGGCTGTATCCGCTCTTGATGTACTGCCTGCAGAAATCCATCGCCCACTCCCTGTTGACGGTGAAGTCGTTGTCGCCCATCATGATGAAGTTGATATCGTACTTCTTGATCAGGATGTCTATCTCCCCCATGAGGTTCTTCACGCTCCTCGCCCTCCATCGCCTGTTCGTCAGGACCCTGTTGGCGCAGAATATGCAGTTGTAGGGGCATCCCCTCGACCCGTAGACGACCATCATCCTCGACCCGAAATCGAGGTCGGGGCTCGACTTGAACTTATCGAACTCTATCAGGTGGTAGGCGGGGTACGGGAGGTCGTCGAGGTTCTTGATCAGGGGCCTCGGCGGGTTGTGGACGGCCTTGCCCTTGCTCATGTATGACAGCCCCAGGATGTTCTTGAATTTCCTGGTCTTGAGCGATTTCAGAAGCTCGTACGTGGTGATCTCGCCCTCGCCCCTCACGACGAAATCCACGTCCTTGTCGCCGAGCGTCTCGTCCGGCAGGACTGTCGGGTGGACCCCGCCCACGACTATCGGGATGTCGAAGTTCTCCTTGATGAGCTTCGCCGTGTGCATCATGCTGTACACGAGCGCCGTCGTGCACGTTATGCCGACAAGGTCCGGCTTGAATCCCCTTATCTCGTCGACCAGCGGCGCCGTCGCCACCTGCGCGTCGTACAGCTTCACCTTGACTCCCTTGCTCTCGAGGAATGACGCCAGGCTTAGCAGCCCTGACGGGGGGAACACCCATCCGACCTTGCTCAGCCCGCCCATGTACCTCTCTATGTCGTAATCCGGGTTTATGATGAAGAATCTCATGCTCATACTACCCATCAAATCTTTAAATGTTTTGATTCCCGGCGGATGTCGCGAATCGTTAACCGGCACGTTGCGCTTTCTTCGTGGCTATTTCTTGCCGTAGAAAGCCGATACCGAATCGGCGACCTGGGATATCTCTTCCTTCTTCAGGTAAGGATGCATCGGAAGCGATATGATCGAGCCGGCGACCTTTTCTGCCACAGGGAACCCGCCGAACCCGAAATCCTTGTACGCAGGCTGACTGTTGATCGGGACCGGATAGTATATCCCGGACTCTATCCCGGCCCTGGCGAGGTGCTCCTTGAGCCCGTCCCTGTCCTTCGCCATGGCAGTGTATACGTAATAGACCGCTTTTGCGTACCCCTTCTCGACCGGAGCCCTGACGCATCCGCCGAGCAGCCTGTTGTATGACGAGGCGATGCTCCTCCTCTTCTCGATCCAACCAGGGACCTTCCTCAGCTCCATCCTGCCTATCGCGGAGGATATCTCGCTGATCCTGAAATTGAACCCGATGGCGTCGTGCTCGTACTTCTTGCCCTTCGCCCTTCCCTGGTTGCGAAGCATCCTGACCCTTTCCGCGACGTCCTCGCGGCCCGTTGTCACTATGCCGCCGTCGCCGCAGACCGTCATGACCTTGGAGGGGAAGAAGCTGAAAGCGGCCGCGTCGCCGATGGAGCCGACCTTCTTTCCATTGTACTCGGCCCCGTGGGCCTGGCAGGCGTCCTCCAGGACGAAGAGCCCGTGCTTCTCGGCGATCTCCGATATCGGCCCCATGTCCGCCGGATGACCGTATATATGTACCGGGACGATTCCCTTGGTCTTCGGCGTTATCATCTTCCCTATCTTCGCGGCATCGATGTTGTGCGTGTCCGGCTCTATGTCAACTAGCACGGGCCTGCCGCCCGCATGGACTATCGCGTTCGCTGTCGCGATGAAGGAGTGCGTGGTCGTTATGACCTCGTCACCCGGCTTTATGCCGAGAGCGAGAAGAGCGAGATGCAGCGCCGCTGTCCCGGAAGAGACGGCCGCGCTGGCCTTGGTTGCGGTGAACCTGGAGAACTCCTCCTCCAGCTTCTTCGTCTCTTCGCCGTTGATGTACATCCCGGAGCTCAAGACCTCAAGAACCTTCTCCTTCATCACGGAGTCGACCGCCATTGCGGGTATCGCGAGCTTTATCATGTCCATCCACAAAAGTCTATATGACCAGAAATGATTAATATGGTTTCTCCCCGGTCCTGTACCGGAGTTCTGATACCTTCTTCGTTATCCTTGCGGGATTGCCGACGACGACGGACCCCTCTGGAACGTCCTTTGTCACCACGGAGCCGGCGCCCACCAGCGAGTTCCTGCCTATCCTGACGCCGGGCAGGACCGTCGCGTTCGCCCCTATCTTTGCGCCCTGCTCGACGATGGGCCCTTTGAGCATCTTCTTCGAGTGCATCCCCTTTGGGTATTCGGCGTTCGTCAGGACGACGTTCGGGCCTATCCACGCGCCGTCCTCGATCCTCGTGTACTCGGGTATGAAGACGTTGCTGTGCAGCCTTGCGCCGTCGCCTATCACGCAGTCCCTCTCTATGACGGAGTGGCTTCCTATGCTGACATTGTTTCCTATCTTGTTCTTCTCCCGGAGCATTATGCCGTGGCCGGTCTCGAAGCCGTCGCCTATCACGTTCCCGGCATAGATCACGGAGTGCGATCTTATCGTGGCGTCCTTGCCGATCACGGTGCCCAGCTCCCCGGGCTTCTTTCCCCTTGGCGGCACGCCTATGATGGTGCATGAGCAAATCTTCTCTCCAGCTCCTATCTTCACGTTCGGATGTATCTTTCCCTTGTCCATGATATCACGACGAAATCTTGATCTCCCTGCCGGTCTTCGCGGACTCGAGGCAGAGCTCGCATATCCTTGTGATGGTCTCCTCGCCCTCCGCCCCGTCCGACTCCCCGTTCTCGGCCCTCTTACAGAAGCTCTTGAGCTCCTCCCTGAGCGGCTCGTTCTTGTGTATCTCGACGTTCATCTCCTTCTCGCCAGAGACCTTGTCCTTCCCGACCCTGATAGGGTAACGGACGATCATCTGCTCCAGGAAATCAGCATATATCTTCTCATCGGAGCCTATGATCCACATGTCCCGCTTCTTCTGGGGATGGAACCACGTCACCTCAAGGCTCGCCACGAAGGCCCCGTAATCAAGCACTATGACCGCGCAGTCCTCCCTCTCCTTGCTCAGGCAGTTAATCTTCTTGCAGAAGACGCTTTTTGGGTTCTTTTCCAGCACGAAGTTCAGGATGTCGATCAGGTGGGTAGCGAAGTTGAATATGACGCCGCAGTCCTTCCTCGGCGGCTTGTGCGAATGGACGTACCTTGCGGTTATGTAGTTTATGTCCCCGATGCTTCCAAGCCGCTTCTTCAGCTCTATCACAGATGCATTGAAGCGGAAGAGGTACCCGACCATAAGGACCAGGCCGTTATTCTTCGCGATGCCGATGAGCTCGTTTGCCTCCCTCGAGTCCAGCGTCATGGGCTTCTCTATCATGACGTGCTTTCCCGCCTCAAGGCATTCCTTGACGATCCTGTAATGGAGGTTTGTCGGAACGACGACAGATACCGCGTCAACATGCTTCAGAAGCTGCCTGTAGTCCTTGAAGTGCTTGATCCCGAAGTCGTCGGCCAGCCTCTTGGACTTTGGGTCAATGTCGGCTATTCCTACCAGCTCGCAGGGGATGTCGCTGTATATGCGCACGTGGTTCTCCCCCCATCTTCCCGCGCCGATGACACCAACCTTGAGTGGCATAAGTAATATATGAGGACAGAGGTGTTTTTAACGTTAACTATGCCGGCCAATCGGCCGATACGGCCGGAACGGTTTTATAATAACAGGCGAATTAAATTTAGTGCAGACATTATAGGGAATGGTTGGCATGAGGTTGTCCCACGTTTTGAAGACCGCATTGAAGCTTCCAAGGATATACGCAGGCGGCATAGTCCCGCTCAAGGTACAGCACTACATCACATACAGGTGCAATCTTCGCTGCAGCTTCTGCGACGCGTGGAAGAACAAGAGCAAGGAGATGGACACCAGGCAGATAAAGGAGGCCATGGACATCTTCAAGAGGCATGGGGCCATATCCTGGAGCATAAGCGGAGGGGAGCCATTCATCAGGCCCGACTTCCCGGAGATTATGGCATACGCGCGGTCCAAGGGCTTCATGACGTCGATCGTGACAAACGGCACCTTCCCAGACAGGATATCCAAGGTCAAGGACAGCACCGACCTCATGCTCATAAGCATAGAGGGCGATGAGAGCGAGACCGACCGCTTCCGGGGGAGGGGCACCTACAGGAAGATCATCAGGACCCTTGAGGCTGTCAGGAAGCATGGCATAAACGCGAACCTGAACACCGTAATAAAGCCGGGAAACAGGAAGCAGCTGGAATACATCATATCGCTGGCCAGGGAATACGGGACCTTCTGCGGCTTCCAGCCGCTGTTCGATTACATGCGCGGCGGCAGGGAGGTCGAGGAAGTGGTGCGCTCCAAGGCCAAGCTGATGGGCCTGCTTGGAAACATCGATTTCCTGATAAGGGAGAAGAAGAAAGGCAGCCCGATCCTCAACTCACTCTCGCACTTGAAATACATGAAGAACTACGGCAGCGAGAACTTCAAGAAGCTCAGATGCTTCGCGGGGAGGAACACCGTCCTGCTCGAGCCGGACGGGACGCTTAAGATGTGCTACTGGGACCCTAGTCCGGTGCCGCCGGGGAACCTGGAGGAGTCGCTCAAGCGCGTGAGCAAGCCCAGCCCGGGGTGCTACTGCTGGCCCAAGTGCCACGGGGAGAACAACCTCATGTTCTCGCTGAGCCTCGAGGCGATAATGAACGCCACGAAGAAGATATAGC